>JAGNHB010000043.1 GCA_018001935.1 Acidobacteriota bacterium | reverse complement strand
AGTCGGGTTCGGTTCTGATTTCGGGCAGCACTTCGGTTACCTCCTCCCCTTGGACTGGAGGTATTATAATTGAAGTGCCCTGATTTATTCAACAGCTGTTTATCCTCATGTGACGTTGTAGGGATAGGAGATTGCCGCTCGACCTTGAGATCTCTCGATCGAAGCTCATGAGCCAGAATAATCTCGTAGACCGATTCGAGCAGACCCGGCCCAAGTTTGACATGGATTTGATAGGCGACATCGACGATAACGGATGCAATCTCGTTCTCCGTAAAGGGGCCCTCCTTTGCGAGGCTTTGCGCCTTGGCGACTTTGCGCGAGGCGGGAGTTGCGTGGCGTTTCATGCCTCACGCAAAGTCGCCAAGCCGCCAAGCCTCGCAAAGAATAGCACAAATATGCCTGACCGCAGATCCGGTAGAATTCACCGATCGTGAAAGAACCTCATATAACCTTTGCGATCCTGAAATCCCTTCCTGAAAAAGCTCCTTTGCGAGGCTTGGCGTCTTGGCGTCTTTGCGCGAGGCCGGGTTCGCTAGATCTCGTGCTCCGTGCGCCAGATGACCTGGTCCTGGAGGGCGCGGCTCATCTCCACCCAGTAGGCGGAGAAGCCGGCCACGCGCACCACCAGGTCGCGGTAGTTCTCGGGGTGCTCCTGGGCGTCGCGCAGCATCTGCGAGTCCACCACGTTGAACTGCACGTGGAACCCCGGCCCCTCGAAGTAGGTCCGGATGAGGGCCAGCAGGTTGCGCGAGCCGCGCTCGCCGGCGAGGGCCGTGGGGTGGAATTTCAGGTTGAGGAGCCCGCCGCGGATGCGGGTGTGGTCCACCTTGGACGACGAGCGGATCACCGCCGTCGGCCCCTTGACGTCCGTGCCGGGGAAGGGGGAGGTGACGCCGTCCGCCAGCGGCTCGCCGTCGCGGCGGCCGTCGGGGAAGGCGCAGCAGACCCGCCCGAACGGCACCGGCGTGGAGATGGCCAGCATGGAGGGGTCGTAGGGCTGGCCGAGGTAGTTGTCCTGCCCCCGGACCCAGCGGCAGTAGTCGTCGAACAGGTCGAGGAAGAGGCGGTCCACCGCGTCCTCGTCGTTGCCCCAGTGGGGCGCGGCGAGGGCCTTCTTCCGCAGGTCCTCGTAGCCGGCCCAGTTGGCGGCCACGGCCTTGCGGACGTCCTCCAGCGAGCAGGCGCCGTCCTCGAAGCAGAGCTTGCGGATGGCCGCCAGGGAGTTGGCGGTGTTCACGAGGCCCGAGGAGAGGGTGGTGGGGGTCCGGTTGTTCCGGGCGCCGCCGCGGTCCATGTCGAAGCCCGTCTCGAGGCAGTCCTGCACGAAGACCGAGCAGAAGACCAGCGGCACGGTCCACTGGTGGGCCGCCATGGCGTAGTTCCAGTACTGCTGCCAGTGGCGGATGGCGTCGTGGAGGATGGCCTGGTAGTAGGTCTTCACGTCCTCGAAGGTGGCCAGCTCGCGGGGTTCCGCCAGGCGGGTGCCGGTCTTGGGGTCGACGCCGCCGTTGAGGGCGAGGTCGAGGACCTTCCCGTGGTTGACGAAGCCCGCCTGGACCACGCCGTAGGAGAGGCCGGCGAGCGTGGGCTCCGTGCACCCGCCCATGGCGGCGTGCTTGCGGACGACCTCCACGGGGAAGCCGCCCAGGTTCATCTCGTGGGCGACGTACGTTTTCTGGTTGAAGAAGGCGGGGTAGCCCACGCCCGTCTTGACGCACTCTGCCGCCTTGAGCAGGAACCTCTCCGAAAGCTGCTCGTCATACCAGACCGAGAGGGTGGGCTGGGTCATCTGCATGTTGATCTGGGCCTGGAGGATGGCGAGGGAGAGTTCGTTGTCCGCGGGCAGGCCATCGGCGCCCACGCCGCCCAGGATCAGGTTCTGGTAGAGGTTCCCGTGGCCGAGCCCCTGCCAGCTCAGGCTGGCGATGTACTCGATCTGGGTCATCTTGACGAAGAGTTCCTCGAACAGGGCCACCGCCTCGTCGAAGGTGACGGCGGGGTCGGCGTCGTAGTAGGGGAAAAGGGTCATGTCCACCCGGCCGGGGGAGTACCCCAGGTGGGAGCCCTCGAGGTGGCCCAGCAGGTAAGTGAACCAGTAGGACTGGACCGCCTCCCGGAAGCTCCGCGGCGGCTCCGCGGGGACGCGCCGGCAGGTCTCGGCCAGGGTCAGCAGCTCGGCCTTGCGCCCCGGCGCCTTCTCCCGGGCCGCGAGGCGCTCGGCTTCCTCGGCGTAGTGCCCGGCGAAGGCCAGGGCGCCCTGAAGGACCCGTTTTGCCCCGCGCCAGAAGGCGAGGCGGTCGCCGTCTTGCGGCCCGGCCGGGCGGAAGTCCCGGATCCGCGCGTCGATCTCCTCGATGATGCGCCGGTAGCCCTTGGCGACGGCGGTCTCGAAGTCGAGGATCAGCCGTCCCTCGGGGCAGGGCTCGTGCGGGGCGGTGTAGAGGCCGATGTTCCAGCCCTTCCGGATGAAGTCCGCGTGGGGAAAGTCGGTCTTCCAGAGGCGGTCCCCCTGGGCCATCATGCTCTTGTCTTCCCAGTAGGCGCAAATGTCCTTGAAGTCCTCGTACTCGTCACGGGAGATCAGGAACTTCCCGGAGACCACCACCTCCCCGCGTTCGGCGGCTTCCCGGCGGGTCCGCTCGATCCCGCCGCCCGTCCCCTGGGTCGCGTGGTGCTGCTGGGCGTCCTGCTCCTCCCGGCGGATCTCGTTGAGAAAAGGCCCCGCGGCGTAGTTGGTGTAGGGGATCGCCCCCCGGATGAAGCGGGTCTTGTTGGCCGCCAGGGTGTCCCGCTCGTGGATGACGGGGGTGATCTTCTCCAGCGCCGCGGCGTGGTTTTCCGCCCGGCGCTCGAGGGGGTGCATCCCGTCCGTGAGCTTGTGGGAGTCCGTGAGGGCGCGGATGTACTCGATGTCCACCCGGAGGGGCGCCTCGAGGTAGCGCTTCTTGAAGTAGGCCGACCGCTCGTTGGACGGCCGGCCGTGGATCTCGCGGGGTGTGAAGGCGGGCGCACTCGATTCCATAAGGGCCTCCCGGGTGGTATTTATCGGACCTCCGGGGCGTTACATCGACGGACAAACCCCGGGGAGCGATCGCAGTATAGCGTCAGCCCCCCTTCGATGCAACGAATTCGTCCGGGGATTCATTTCTTCTCAACCGGATAAAAACCACGAACCGCACGAACACTGTTCGCAATCCGGGAACAAACAGAGGTCGTCCTTCCCCGTCTCACGCAAAGACGCGAAGGCGCAAAGCCTCGCAAGGAAATTCTGTAAAACAGGGATGTTATGTTCACCAGGGCGACGCGATATCCTCTCGCGATTGTGAAGAGGTTGTCAGATTTGTACCCTTCTTGGCGAGGCTTGGCGTCTTGGCGCCTTTGCGAGAGGCTATTCCGTGAAATTCATGGGGTTTTGGAGACGCCCGGCGGCGGGTCGGCGAGGACGGGGTCGAGGGCGTCGACGGCCCCGCGGGCGATGTGGGCGGCCTCGCGGCAGCCGGCGTCGCAACGGCCGGCGTCGGGGCAGGGGGCGCAGGCGGCGGGGAGGTAGTCCCGCAGTACGAAGCGGCGCCACCAGGGGTGGTCCTTGACGCTATCCAGATGATCGGCATGAGCCAGGCGGACGGGGGAGTGGTTGCAGACCCGGAGGTATCCCGACGGGTCCACGGCGAAGAAGTCGAGGGCGGCGGAACAGCGGACACCCACCTTCACGTGGGGGTAGCGGGCGGGGTCGACGAGGCAGAGGGGGATCTCGGTGCCGGTGTTCCCGGAGCGGCCCGCGGCGGCCAGGACGTCCTCGGCGATCTCCAGCATCTGGCGGATGCCGTCCGCGTCCAGGGAGAGCGCCTCGGCGTTCGCCAGGCCGCGGCCCCCCGGCAGGAAGCGGTTGAGGAGGAGGCTGTCCGCCCCGCTCAGGAGGCACTCCGCCAGGGTCTCGTAGAGTTCGGGGAGGTTGCGCCGGGTCACGGTGACGCCGGCGTG
This sequence comes from Acidobacteriota bacterium, assembly GCA_018001935.1. NCBI lineage: Bacteria > Pseudomonadati > Acidobacteriota > Acidobacteriota bacterium. The sequence continues at coordinate 45,181 of JAGNHB010000043.1, read as the reverse complement.
GGAGGAAATGCCGCGCTCCCGGGTCTTCGCGAAGAGGGCGGCGGTCCGGGCGACGTCGCCGCCGGCGGTGTGCTCGGCGAAGGTGGAGAGACCCGGGAGGCTGATCCCCACGTGGATGCCGCGGTCGGCGCAGAAGTCCAGCCACGCGTCGGTGAGGAGCTTCCCGTTGGTGAGGAGGTGGACTTTGGGAGGCTTCTCCTCCGTCACCAGGGCCCCGTCCCGGGTCTCCACGTGGACGGCCGGGCAGCCGGCGGCGAACGCCAGGACCTCCCGGAGGCCTTCCTTGAGCAGGGGCTCGCCGCCGGTGAAGGCGAGGTTCATCACGCCGAGGCGGCAGAGCCGGGCGACGAGGGCCTTCCACGCCTCGGGGTCCAGCTCGGGGCGGACGTCGTAGGCGCCGCCGGGGGCGAACCACGGGCAGGAGCAGAAGAGGCAGGCGTGGTTGCACCGGTAGGTCATCTCAAGGACCGCCGTGGCCGGCAGGAACGAAGGCGCCAGGCAGCTGGTGAGCGGCGCGGGGGAGGGGTCGGCCCCGTATGTTTTGTCGTTCTGAATCGTCATCGGCGACCTCTTGATTGCCTGACAGCGTGAGACGAAAGCCTTGCCCTTGGCGTTCCCGGCCCCGCCATAGGGGTCGAAGATTGGTAGCGGGGTTCGGCCACCGGGAACCCTCCCATGATCTGCAGCCTTCCTTTGCAAGGCTTTGCGCCTTGGCGCCTTTGCGTGAGGCCTCCTGCTGGGTCGCTGTTCCCGGTTCGGGTCATTTCACCAGGATCTCCCGCAGGCGGTCGACGTGGTCGAGCAGCGGGGTCTCGGCGTCGTTGTCGCCCTGGTGGCGGTCCTTGCCGGCGAGGAATTCGCGGAGGAGCCGCAGGTCCTCGGGGGTCACGTTCGGGACGCGCCGGTCCCCGGATTCGCCCTGCAGGCGGAACACCAGCACCAGGGCCGGCTCCTTGACCCCGGGGGCGCACTTCCGGCAGAACGCGTGCTCGTCCAGGGTGAAGCGGATGCCGCCGATGTCGCCGACCTGCCGCCGGCAGGCCTCGATGCCGCCCCGGACGGCCTGCATCACCGCCCAGGGGACGCCCTCGCTCTCCGCGTAGAGGGTCCGCTGGCCGCAGGCCGGGCAGACGTACTCCACCCGCGCGGGCGGCGAGGCCATTTTGTAGCACTCGGCTCCCATCCCCAGGTTCTTCGGCGGGGGGCTTTCAGCCAGCTTTCGGAGCCGGGCCTCGATCTCCGCGCGGGTCAGTTTCCCGGTCACGGGGGCCGCCGTTTGCCCGCCGCCCGGCTCCCCCGCGACGCCGGGCCCGGGGTCGCCGGGGCCGGCGGGCGCCCCGCCGTGGCCCGCCGCCTTGCAGGAGGGGAAGAAGAGGAAAAGGAAGAAGATCGCCGCTACGGCCATGGAAACAAGCCACAGCATGAAGAATACCTCCAGGGTGGTGGGGTGTCAGAAAATGAGAAGAATGAGAAGAATGGGAATTATGGGAGTTCTGGGAGTCATCACCGAGAAGATCTCCTGCTTCCAGGCATTCCCATTACTCCCATAATTCCCATAATTCCCATTCTTCCCATTACTCCCATTTCCTCCGCCTCTCGTTATCGCCAAAAACGCCGCGCCCGGTTTCTACTGGCCTTTCATCAGAATCTCCTCGATCCGCGCCGCGCAGTCCCGGATGGCCACCTCCCCCGTCGGGCCGTCATCGTAGCGGTCCTTCCCCGCCAGGAAGGCCGCCAGGATGGTCAGGTCCTCGGGGCTGATGCCGCGGAAGCGCCGTTCGGAGGTCTCCCCCGCGAGGCGGAAGACCAGGATCATCGCCGGGTGCTCGAGCTTCGGCGAGCACTTCCGGCAGAACTCCCGCTCGTCGATGGACGCCGCGAGGCCGGGCAGGTTCTTGGCCAGGCGCCGGCAGCCGTCGAGTTCGTGGAGGACGGTGTCGATCTCCGTGTAGCTGGCGCCCCCCTCCTTGACCGCGTAGAGGGTCTTCTCGTGACAGACGGGGCAGACGTACTCGGCCCGGTCGGGCGGGGCCGCCATCTCGTAGCACATGGCGCCCATCTTGAGGTCGGCGGGTTTTGGGGACTGGCGCAGCGTCCGGAGCTTTTCGGCGATCTGCTCCCGGGTGAGGCCGCCCGTGGCCGGGGCTGGCGCGCCCGCGATCTTTCCCGCCTGGGGCGCGGCACCGGGCAGGGCGGGCGGGTTTCCGGAATCCTTTCCGGCACCCCGGCAGGCGGGGAGCAGGAGGAAGAACACCAGGAGGGCCAGGGACACCAGCGACAGGATCCACGCCATGAAGCACCTCGCGGAAGAACGGATCTTCACTTACCTTATCGCGCCGCCGCGGGGGCGTCAAGGGAAAATCCCTGCGGGCCGATCAGGGATGTGGCCCGTTGACCATAATCGGAGGCGCCTCTTCTCCTTGCCTGTGAGAGAGATACTCCGGAAGGTCTCTCCCGGAGGTACAACGACCCGGTGAAGGCGGACTTTCGTACCCTTTGGCCACATCCCGGCCATCCGGTTTTCTTTGCGAGCTTTGCGCCTTTGCGAGATCAAGATCCGGACAGGCTCTCGCCAAGGTGCCACGCTCGCAAAGGAAGACCCCATGGGCCGCAAATCCCGCATCACCCGCGATCACTCCCGCGCCCTTCCCGGGCGCCTGTCTCCGAAAAACCTTGCTCTGTCCTGCAGGAGTCGACCCTGCCGGGCCGCCACCTGCAGGCTAATATCCTTCAGCCCTCCAGGCTGAAGAAATCATCCCCATCAAGGATGAGATCTCACCAACCGAATGCCTTTCATCTGCACGATTCCCGGATGAACCGAAAGAAATGCTCCGAGAGCCAGGTCTCGTGCTGAATGCAGTGAGCAATCAGAAAGACGGCCGCGACCGCAACAGCTGTCGGGAGGACGAACCGCAAGCAAAGAATTCTCTTCATGCAGGTGTAGGACCCGTCCGACTGCAATTCGACCTTGACCAGCTCCGGGGACAGCGGGGCGCCGCAGTTTTTGCAGGCGGTGTCGTTGGCATGGACAAGCTCTTTGCAATCAGGGCGGCGGCCATACTCGGGCGAAGCCATCGGCCCTCCTTTTCGGGTTCGGGACACCCCTCACACCCTTCGGCGCCAAAGGGCAAAAGACAAAGGACAAAGGACAAAGGACCCAAAGGGACCAAAGGGACCAAAGGGACCAAAGGGCAAAGGACCCGAAGGACTAAGAGGACCAACGGGCAAGGGGAGCCTGGGGCATGACAGAACCCACCGGATCTACTGTGCCGTCGCTCTCTGCCGTCCTTTATGTCCTTTTGGTCCCTTTGGTCCCTTGGTCCTTTCGGCTGTCTTTCGTTTACTCCAGGCTCCCGACGGCTTCCTCGACGGCCTCCAATATCTCGCAGGAGCGGACAACACCCTTCATCGCGGTGTGGTCGGGGTAGAGGGGACGGTCCACGTCCAAATGGGCCACGTGCTTGCGAACCACCTGGCGGCCGGTCTCCACGCCCTTGCCGTGGCCGAAGTCACGGAAGTCGAGGCCCTGGGCCGCCGCGATGAACTCGATCCCGAGCACGCCGCAGGCGTTGTCGATGATCTGGTGGTTCTTGATGGCGGTGTTCATGCCCATGGAGACGAAGTCCTCCTGGTCCGCCGCGGCCGGGATGGACTGGATGGACGCCGGCATGGAAAGGATCCGCTGCTCCACGATGAGGGAGTCGGCGGTGTACTGGCTCAGCATCAGCCCGGAGAACATCCCCGCGCCCTTGGTCAGGAAGGGGGGGAGCCCCACGCTCAGGGCGGGGTTGGTGAGGCGGTTGAGGCGCCGCTCGGAGATGACGCAGACCATGGTGAGGGCAGCCCCGGCCAGGTCCATGGGGAGGGACACCGGTGAGCCCTGGAAGTTGGCCCCCGTGAGGGTCAGCTTGAACTCGGGGAGGAAGATGGGGTTGTCGCCGACGCCGTTCAGCTCGATCTCCACCTGTTGTTTCGCCCAGGCCACGGCGTCGTGGGCGGCGCCGATGACCTGCGGGGTGGAGCGCATGGAATAGGCGTCCTGGACCTTGATCTTGAGCTTGCCCGTCTGGAGGTCGCTTCCCTGGATGCACTTCATGAGGGCCTTCGCGCACCGGACGGCGCCCGGGAAGCCGCGAACCTCGTGCAGCCGGAGGTCGTAGGGCTTGAGGTTGGCCAGCAGCGCTTCCAGGGTCATGGCGCAGGCGATCTCCGCCTGCTTGAGAAGGCGGTTCATGTCGAAGATGTGGATGGCGCTCATGGCCGTGAGGAGGTTGGAGCCGTTGATGGCGGCGAGGCCGTCGCGCGCCTGGAGCCCGGGGACCGGGATCCCCGCCCGCTGCATGGCGACGAGCCCGGGGAGCTTCTCGCCCTGGTAGTAGGCTTCGCCCTCGCCCATGAGCAGCAGCGCGATCTGGGACATGGGGGCGAGGTCGCCGCAGGCCCCCACCGAGCCCTTCTGGCAGACCACCGGCGTGACGCCCTTGTTGAGCATCTCCACAAAGGTCTGGGTGATCTCGGGGCGGCACCCCGACAGGCCGTGGGCGTGAACGTTGATCCGGCCCGCCATGGCGCCGCGCACGTACTCGATGGGCGCCGGGTCGCCGATTCCCGCGGCGTGGTTGTAGATCAGGTACTTCTGGAACTGCAGCACCTGCTCGTCGTTGAGGACCACCTCGGAGAACTCGCCGATGCCGGTGTTGACGCCGTACATGATCTCGTGAGCCTTGACTTTCTCTTCCAGCATGGCCCGGCAGGTCTGAATCCGCCCGAGGGCTTCGGGGGCCAGTTCGACCTTTTCGCCGTGGCGGGCGATGCGAACCAGTTTCTCCACGCTCAGGCCGGAGCCGTCCAATACGATTGCCATACAGACCTCCTGTTGAAATGATCAGAAGAAAAGGAATGATACCACGGGATCGGGGAAAGGCAAGGAGGTCTTTGCGGGAAGAAGGCTGTAGGCGATAGGCTGTAGGCTGCAGGCTGTAGGCTGTAGGTTCGGAGGGATTCCCATAGGTATCGGTATCGCCATCGCAGTCGCAGTCGCAAATGCAGTCGCCTTCGCCATCGCCATCGCAGTCGAGCGGGACCGCGGTCACAGCCGGGGTCGGCGGCCCCCTTGGTGACGTCAGCTCGCAACCCCCGATCTTCCCCCTGCACTGTGGACTGCGGCGCGCAGGCTGCCGGAGCGCCGCTTTGACCGCCCCGCGCAGGCCGCCGGAGCGGCGCGGCCCTGACGCCGCCCGCGCGTCTTCCGGAAGATCAAGCACAGGCGCGAAGGGACAAAGGGACCTGAAGGACCAGTTGAACCGGCGCGGCAGAGGGCGCGGATGGGGCATGCCGCACAAACAGGCGCTTTCGCGATTTTCCTTTGCGAGCTCGTGTCTTGGTGAGAATCAATCCGGATCCTGTTCACGCAAAGGCGCAAAGATCGCAAAGGAGAACGGACAGCCCTCGAATGCGGCCGAGAGGTACGAAGATCTGAAATCATTCGTGTGGTTCTTGGTTTAAAGAGGCTTTTAGCGGTCAGGCGGAAGGGGTTCAGGGCCCGACTCGGCGAATCGCAGCCGTCGTGAACATCATGCCCCGGCCCTGGTATCCCGTTTGCGGATTCCGTGCACTTCGTGGTTCACCGGGCTCATTCGGGTTGGGTTATAAATCCAATAGGCTTTCCCGCCTGGGTCGGGTCGTCTTCCTGGCCTCAGTCCCGGTCGGGTTCGCCGTGCGGAGTGTGGCGTGCAGGGCGAAACCCCCGCTGCGATTCAGCGTCCCGGCTCCCGCCCGAGACCTTCGGGACCCATCGCGGGCGTCGGCGGTCCCGGTGCCGGCAGGGTCCGACGCCACTCGCCGAAGCCGCGGACGCAGAGGACCAGGAAGACGGTATAGAGGGCGGCGGTGGGATACAGGCCCGTGTAGAGACTGAAGCCGATGGTCAGGACGTCCACCGCGATCCAGACCAGCCAGTGCTCCAGGATCTTCCGGGCCATCATCCACTGGGCCGCGAGGCTGAGGACCGTGGCGGCGCTGTCGGGGATCGGGGCCGGGTCGGCGGTGTGGACCAGCAGCACGGCAAGGGCCGCCGTCCCGGCGGCGGAGATCCCCAGCAGGACCCGGGCCAGGCGCGCGTCCAGCCGGGTCACGGTCCGCGCCCCGCCGCCGGCGCCCCCGTGGAGCCACTGGTACCAGCCGTAGATCTGCAGGGCGAAGAAAAAGACCTGCAGGCCCATGCTGGCGTAGATGCGCTGGTACCCGAAGATCCAGAAGTAGAGGGTCACCAGGGCCAGGCCCACGGGCCAGTTCCAGATGTTCTGCCGTACGATCAGCCAGAGGTTGCCCACCCCGAGGACGAAAGCGGCCACCTCGATGAGGGGGAGGCCCGCCAGTTTGACCGTGAAGAGAAATTCCATGGTCTCAGCGAGCGGACGGGGGCGGGGGCGCGGGGGTGGCCAACGGGCCCGGCGTGGCCGCGGGCGCGGGTTTCGGCGCCTTTCCGCGGAGGGTTTCCAGCAGTTTCCGGGCGTCGGGCGCCACGCGCGGGTCGAGCTTGAGGTCGAGGGCTCGCCGGAGGTGGTAGATGGCCCTTCCCGGGGTCTCCCCGGTCTGGACGAGGACCATGGCGAAGTAGTAGTGTGCCAGGGCGTACCCGGGGTCGACGGCGACGGCCCGCTCCAGGTAGCGCCGCGCCTGGGCCCACTGCTTGAGGCCGCAGAAGGCGACCCCCATGTTGGTGAGGAGGTCGGGGTTGTTCGGCTTGAGGGCCATGGCTTTCCGGAACCAGTCGAGGGCCTCCTCCAGTTTCCCTTCCTCGGCCGTGAGGCTGCCGAGGCGGTTGTAGATCAGGTCGGTCTGCGACCCCAGGTCCAGGGCGCGGAGGTAGTTCTCGCGGGCTTTCACGCGGTCGCCCAGCGACTCCCGGATGTTGCCCAGGTTGATGAAGGCCCGGGCGTGGTACATCACCTCCCGGTGGACCCGTTCGTACCCGCTCTCGGTGCCGAGGTTCCGGAGGCGGGCGATCTTCTCGGGGGGAAGACCCTCGAGGACGTACTCGGGGGGGACGGCGGCGATGCGCTCGTAGAACTCCGCCGCCTTCTCGAAGGCCTGGCGGGCCCCCCACGGGTTGTTCTCCTCGAAGAGCTTCTTCCCCTCGTTGAAGTGACGGTCGCCCATGGCGAGGTTGGCCCGGACGCAGGCGGGGGCCTTGGAGAGAACGTCCAGGCGCAGGCTCTCCTCGTCGGCGTACACCCCCATGTGGGCCAGGGTGGCGATGGTGAAGGCCACCGTGACACCGCACACCAGGGCGCCCGCCCACCCGGGGGCGCGCCGGGCGGCCTTCCGGAGGTACCAGGCGGCGGCGACGCACAAACCGATGGACGGGAGGTAGAGGTAGTGCTCGGCGAACAGCTCGTGGTGGGGGACCAGGTGGAGGACCGGGAGCAGGGACACCAGGAACCACAGGCCCCAGAACCCCGGGGTGAACCGGCCCCCGGCCAGGACCCGCCAGGCCTGCCACACCAGGACGATCACCGCCAGGACCGCCAGCCAGCCGAGGAGGTCGAAGGGCGTTCGCGCCACGGGGAAGGCGTCGTAGGAGTAGTCGGCCCGGAGGCGGAACGGGAAGAGCATGAGGAACACGTCGTTGCACAGCAGTTTGGCGCTGGTCAGGGCGTTGGTGACGACCGTCCCGCCCCACCAGCCGACCCGGCCCGTGTACGTCCCGCTGAGGACCTTCCAGACGAAAAACAGCCCGCCGACGGCCAGCAGGCCGTAGTACCACCACCCCTGGCGCAGGGCGGCCCCGACCGCCTTGAGGGCTTTCCATCGGCCGTCGGTCGGGGTGTCGGCGACCCGGCGGCTCCAGTCGTAGAGGAAAATCAGGAGCGGGATGACGATGCCCATCTCCTTGGACAGGAAAGCCAGGGCCGAGGCCACCAGGATGAGGGGCCACCATCGGACGCGCCGGTCCCGATAGAAACGGATGTAGGCGTAGAGGGCCAGCAGGGTGAAGAAGGCCGACAGGAGGTCGCGGCGTCCCGAGACGTAGGCCACGGCGTCGATGTGCACCGGGTGGACGGCGAAGAGAAGCATGGCCACCCGGGCGACCCACCGGTCCTCCACGATCTCCTTCAGGACGAGCCAGGCCATCCCCATCACCAGGAGGTGCCAGAGGAGGTTGCTCAGGTGGAAGAACCAGGGGCTGAAGCCGGCCACGAGGTAGTCCAGGGAGTAGCTCAGGGTCCGGACCGGGCGGTAACCGATCTTGACCAGGTCCCGCGCCGCCCACTTGATTTCCTTGACGGCGGGGTTTCCCGTGACGAGTTGATGGTCGTCGAAGACGAAGTCGTACCGGAGGCTGGGGAGGAACAGGCAGAAACCGGCCAGGAGGACCAGGAGGAAGAGGCCGTCCACCCCCCTGCGTTTCGGGTGGTCCGGGCCCGCCCCCGGTGACCGGGGGTCACCGGGGCGGGGTCGTTCCGATTTTCGGGGTTTGCGGGAGACCATTCGGCAGTCGCGGGTCGTTCGGAGGGGCCGGCGCTACTGCTTGCGGATGTTGCAGGGGACGGCGAAATGGACCTTCCCCTTGTCGGTCATGATGTTGAGGTACCCGTCGCAGGGCCCTGCCCGCATCCCCTTGTCGATGGTGATCTCGAATTCGCAGGTCTTGGCGTCGTTCTTGAGGATCTTCACCAGGAACTCCTTCTGGGAGCACCAGATGGAATCGATCTTGATCTTCGAGCCGTCGGCGCGGGACATGGTCACCTTGTAGACGGGCGGGGGGGTGTTCTCGAAGAGGTCGAAATCGACCTTCTCCCCCTCGAAGAGGTACTCGGGGGGTTTCTTGAAGTAGACCAGGACCTGGACCACGGGGAAGTCCTTGCTGTCGGTTTCGATGAAGACGTAGTTGCTGGAGACGTACTCCTTGCCGGTGGGGACGGTGAACTGAACGATGGCGGTGTTGCCTTCCTTCCGGGCCACCTCCACCTTCAGGTAGTCCTTCTCGGACGCCACCCGCTTGATGTTCAGCGGGCCGTGGCTCGAGCGCAGCGTGATCTGGCCGGTGTAGGAGACGTTCGGCGGCCAGTCCAGCTCGAAAACGCTCGGTTCCCACTCCAGGTCGGGCTCGACGTTCACCTGGAGCGTGAGGAGCGCCTCCTGCCGCGTGGGGTCGTTGGTGATCAGGGTGATCTTGTGGGAGGTCACGATGCGCCGCGACTCCGCGCGGTAGACGACGTCGAGGAAGGCTTCCTCCTTGGGCTGGAGCGTGTCCTTGGAGAGCACGGCCGACAGGCAGCCGCAGGAGGTCATGACCTTTTCGATGACCAGGGGCTTGCCGCCGAAGTTGGAGAAGGTGAACCGGCAGGGAACGACGCTGTTGGGGCGGATGTCCTTGAGGGTGACCACGTCCCGGTGCACGAACATGACGGGAAGGTCGGGCTGTTGCGCGATTCCCGTGAAGCCGGCCGCGACCGAGAGGATCAGCAGGGGAAGGAAGCGGTGCATGGACGAACTCCTATTTGCCCGGCGCGGGGGGCGGGGCGGGAGAAACGACGGGTTGGGGCCGCGGGCCCGGAGGAACGGCCTGACCGGAATCCACGTTCACCCGGAACGGGACGGCGATGGTCTTGGCGGCCATCTCCACCGTCACGATCCCCTGGATCAGGGGCACGTTGGGCTGGGCCTCGATGGTGACCGAAATGACGTTGGACCCCTGGTCGTTCTTGGTGACCTCCGGCTTGACGAAGGCGTTGCTGGAGCGCACCGCGCTGATGTTGAAGGGCTTCTCGTTCGCGTGCTTGACGATGATGTCCCGGGTGATCACCTTGTCGGTCGCCTTCATGTACACCTGCAGGCGCTGGGGAATGGCGGAGAACTCGGGGGTGAAGCGGATGTTCACGGGGAGCAGGATGTCCGGGTGGGTCTCGCTCGTCGTCTTGAGGTGGATCAGGGTGTTCATGAACTCGCTGGAACTGGGCGGCACGGCAGGGGCGTCCAGCTTGATCACCAGGTGGATCCGGCTGTTCTCCGACGTCTGGGTGACGGTAACGTAGGGTGATTCCGACTTGAGCTCGGTGATCTGGAACTTTTCAAAAACTTTCGGGGTCAGCCACACGTCCATCTGGGCCGGTTCCGTGCGGCTGACGCCGTCGAAACGGACGAACTGCGGTTCCACCACCACGTCCACCACCACGTTCGCCAGGAGGGAGAGCTGGACCTGCGGCAGGTTGGGGTCGTTGGTGGTGATGTTGATCTTCTTGTCCACGAGGCCGGCGGTGTTGGGGGGGCGGAGCTTGACGGTCATCGTCGTGGACTCGCCGGGCCCCAGCATGCGCTTGGCGAGGGCGGGCACGGTGCACCCGCACGTGGTGCGGACGTCCCGGATCTCCAGGAGCGCGGTGCCGGTGTTCGAAAGGGTGAACTCGGTGTTCAGTTCGAGGGCCGGCTTGACGTCCTTGAAATCGTGGATCAGACGGTCCAGTTTTATTCTGGGTGCCCCCTGCTCGGCGGGCGGGGCCTGCGGCGTCGCCGCGGCTTCGCCCTGGGCGAGGACGCCGAGGGAGAGAGTGAGGATGAGCCCGACCATCAGGGTCCAACGAACCGACCTTTTCATGTTGCCTCCTGTCGAGGGTGTGAACTCCGGAAAATGTCGCCCGCGCGGCGGGGCCCGCGGACAAGCCTGCCATTTTACCCCGGGGCGGACGTCTTTTCAAGGGATACGAACGGAAAACAACCGGCGGTTGAAATTCCCGCCCGCGGGGTTATAATACGCTTCCCGTTCACGGAGGATGCGGAGAGAATGGAAAAAGTTGCACCGGAAAACCCAGAGCGGAGCGGAGACGCGCACGGCGTGAGCGTCATCGTCCCGTGCTACCGGAGCCACGAGACGCTTCGGGGGCTGCTCGAGGCGCTGGAATCGGAGCTGGCGGGGACCGGCGCGGAGATCATCGTGGCGGACAGCTCCGGGGACGGCGAGGCCCGCCGGGTTTCGCAGGCCTTTCCCACGGTGCGGGTGCTGGAGTCGGCCCGGCGGATGTACCCGGGCGAGGCGCGGAACGCCGGGGCGGCCGCGGCCCGTCACCCGTGGCTGCTGTTCATTGACTCCGACTGCCTCCCCGCCGAGGGGTGGGGCGGGACCCTCCGCCGGCTCACCGTGGAGGGCGGGGGGAAGGTCTTCGCCGGGGCAGTACGGAACGGCACGCCCCGCAGCCTGCGCGGGAGCCTGCAATTCTACGTGGAGTTCTCGCAGTTCACGCCCCTGACCCCGCGGGGCGCGCGGCAGTTCGCCCCGTCGTACCTCCTCCTGGTCCCCCGGGAGGCCTTCCTGGCCTGCGGCGGCTTCCCCGGCGCCTACCTCTCGGCGGAGGACCTCGTGTTCTGCCTTCGCCTCCGGGATAAGGGCTTCGACATCGAGTTCATCCCGGAGTGGAGTGTCCTCCACCTGAACCGAACCCACTTCCGGGTGGTGTTCCGGCACTTCGGGCGGCTGGGGTTCTGGAGCGGCCGGGTTCGCCGTCACTACCCCCGGATGCGGGGGGGGTGGCTGCGATGGTGCCCCTTCCTCATCCCCCTCGTCTCCCTTCAACGCTGGGTCCGGCTCCTGCCGAGGCTCGCCCGGGACCGAAGCGCGGGGGCCTGCTGCCGGCTGGCCGTCCTCCTGCTGGCCCTGCCCGCCTACCTCGCCTGGGGAGGGGGGTTCACCTCGGGGCTCTACGCTTCAAAACCCGCCGAGGACTCCGGGGCGGGGCGCGGCTGATGCGGGTCTATCTCCTCAGCCTGGGGTGCCCCAAAAACACCGTCGACAGCGAGATCATGGCCGGGACGCTGCTCCGGTCGGGGGACACCCTGGTCCCATCCCCGGAGGAAGCGGACGCGGCGATCGTGAACACGTGCGGGTTCATCGCGCCCGCGAAGGAAGAGTCCCTGGACGCCGTCATGGAACTGGTCCGGCTCAAGGGGCAGCGGCCGGGCCTCCGTGTGGTGATGGCGGGCTGCCTCGCCCAGCGATATCCCCGGGAGCTTTCCGCGGAGATGCCGGAGGTGGACGCCTTCGTCGGGGTCAACGACTTTCCCCGCATCGCCGGGATCCTCCGGCAGCTCGACGGCCGCCCGGTGGAGACCGCGGGGCCCCGGTACCTCCCCACGAGCCGGACGCCCCGTTTCAGGGTGACCCCGCCCCACCTGGCGTACGTGAAGATTTCCGAGGGGTGTTCGCACGGCTGCGCCTTCTGCGCCATCCCGGCCATCCGCGGGCCCCTCCGCAGCCGCCCGGAGGACGACATCCTGGAGGAGGTGGAAGGTCTGCTCGCCGAGGGGGTCCGGGAACTGGTCGTCATCGGGCAGGACACCACGGCCTACGGCCGGGACCGGGGGCGTCCCGGCGCCCTGGTCCCGCTGCTGCGCCGGCTCGCCGGCTTCGGGGGGGAGTACCGGGTGCGCCTGATGTATGCCTTCCCCGCCGCCATCGGGGACGACCTGCTCGACGCGATGGCAGCCAATCCCCGGGTCTGCCGCTACCTGGACATCCCCTTCCAGCACGCTCACCCGGCGACCCTGCGCCGAATGGGCCGCGGGGGCGACGGTGAACGCTTTCTCGCCCTGCTCGGGCGCATCCGGGAGGCCCTTCCCGGCGTCGCCCTTCGCAGTTCGCTCATCGCAGGCTACCCCGGGGAGACGGAAGCCGAGTACCGCGCCCTTCGGGATTTCGTCCGGGCGGCGGACTTCGAGCACCTGGGCGTCTTCGGCTACTCCGACGAGGAGGGGACCCCCGCCTTCGACCTGCCGAAGAAGGTGCCGGCGGAGAAGGGAGCGGCCCGGGCCGGGTCGCTGATGCGGCTCCAGAGAAGGTTGGTGCGCCGGCGCAACCGGGAACGGGTCGGCCGGACTGTCCGCGTGCTGGTGGACGGCGTCCGCGACGACGCCGACTTCCTCGTCCAGGCCCGCACCGAGGGGCAGGCCTTCGATATCGACAGCGTGGTTTACCTCACCACGGGCCCGGTGGAAACCCTCGTCCCCGGCCGGTTCGTGGATGCCCGGCTCACCCGGGCCGTCGAGTACGACGTCGAGGCGGAAGTGGTTCCTCCCGGCGGGGAGACCGGTCAAGCCGACCCGAACCACGGGTGAACAAGGAGACACACGAAGACTCCGGCAAGGCCGCCGCTCCCGCTTTTCTGCGTCTATACCTGACGAACCCGAAAAAGGCCGGATTCGTCTAACCACAAAGAACACAAAGAACACGAAGAACGCAAAGAAGGTCTGAGATCTTTGATTTCAATGGATTTTGAAGGCCTGTTCTTCTTTGCGTTCTATGTGGCTGAATTGACGTTTTGCGGGGACGTCATCCCTGGCGGGCATGGAGGGTGGGTCAGCGGGCCGGGGAGGAATCCCAGATCCGGACGGTGCCGGTGGACGACGCGGTGAGAAGCCAGCGGCCGTTCGGGCTGAACTCCAGGGACGTGAACCGGCCGTCCTCCCCCCGGATCGTCAGCAGGGTCTGCCCGCTGTCGCAATCCCAGACGATCAGGCGGCCGTCGACGTCGGCGGAGACCAACCGGCGGCCGTCCGGGCTGAAGACCGGGGTGCACCAGCCCGTGTGCCCCTTGAGCGAGGCGATTTCACTGCGGGTCGGGATGTCGTAGAGGGAGATGGTCTTGTCCCACCGGGCGGCGGCGAGCCGGCGGCCGTCCGGGCTGAAGTCCAGCCCGCCCAGGGAAACGTGGGCGTTCTTCCCCCCGGGGGCGCACTGGAAAAAGGTCCCGGTGCGGCTGTCCAGCAGGAACACGTTCCCGGTGTCGTCCGCCCAGGCCTGGAGGGCGCCGTCGCCGCTGGCCCGGACCTGGGTCAGGGGTCGCCCGGAGAAACGCCCGCACTTCGCCCACCGGTGGGCGGGCAGGTCCAGCAGAAACGCCCGGCCGGCGGAGTCCCCGACGGCCAGGCGGGTATCGCCGGGCAGGAAGAACAGGGCGGTGGGCACAACCCTCGCCTGGGGGTCCGGGTAGGCCGGGAGGGTGAACCGGAGCACGGGCTTCCCGGCTCCCGGTTCGCGGTACCAGACGATCGGCTCCGCGGCCCCGGCGGCGGCGACACACCCGGTCCGGCGACCGACCGCCAGCACCCGGGCGCCCCCCGGGATGCGCATCAGCTCCTCCGGCGCGGCGGGACCGGGTTTTCGCACGCGGACGACGCCGTCCTCGCCGGCGGTGACGATCCCCTGCCGGTCCGGGAGGAAACGCGCCAGCGTGCTCACGTCCCGCGGGCCTGGCAGCACGGAGCTTGCCCGGCGCTCCCGGAGGTCCCAGACCCGGACGGCCAGGTCGTAGCCTCCGGAGGCGAGCCGGTGTCCGTCGGGGCTGATCGCCAGGGCGATACCGACGCTGGACTGGCCCTTGGCCTCGGCGGCGAGCTTCCCGGACCGCGCGTCCCAGAACCGGAGGGTTCCGTCGCTGCAGTTTCCCGCCAGCCAGCGCCCGTCGGGGGTGAAGAGCAGGACGGTGGCCGCCGCGCCGACCCGGTCGAATTCGAGACGGACCCCGCCGTCGGCGGCCCCGAACGCCTTGATGCACCCCCCCCGGCTGCCCGCGACGACGGAGGCGCCATCGGGGCTGAAGCAGACCGGCCCGACGATCTCCCCGGGGTCCACCGGGACGGTTCGGAGACGGGTGCCGTCGGCGCCGTTGCACAGGCGCAGGTGGCCGTCCCGCGTGCCGTAGGCCAGGAAGCGGCCGTCCCCGCTGAGGGCGATCCCGGGACCGGGTTTCCCGTTCTCCGGGACGGTGTATCGCTTCCTCCCGGTGGAGGGGTCCCAGGCGCAGACCTTGTCGTCGTAGTCGATTCCGGCGAGCAGGAGGCCGTTCCGGCTCACCGCGAGGTTGAAGACCCCGCTCGGCGTGCCCTCGAGGACGACGCGGACCGCCCCGTTGCGAAGGTCCCAGACCTCGCCGCTCCCCGAGGCCAGCCAGGCGCCCCGCGGGTCCACCACGGGCACGCCCGTCCAGCGGATCCGGGAGGGGATGGTCTGCAACGCGGCGCCGCGTTCCGGGTCCCAGGCCCGGAGCGACCGGTCGTCGCTGCCCGAGTAAACGCGTTTCCCGTCCGGGGAGAACGCCAGTCCCAAAACCGGGGCCCCGTGCCCCTTCAGGACGCTCCGGCACACGGCCTCCACCTGGCGGCAGCGCGCCGCCAGGTGGCCGAATTCCCAGCCGCGGAACCGCGGGGAGAGCCCCTGCAGGACCTCCAGGGCGTCGGCACTCCTCCCCCCCGCCGAGAGGCGGTCGGCTTCCCGGATCCCGGACCGGTAGAGCTCCCGCTGCGCGCGGTCGCGCTCCCGTTCGGCCGCCGACCGGTGGAAGGCTTCCGCGTTCCGCGCCTCGATGGCCCCCTCGCGCTCCAGCCGGATCCAGAAGAAGGCCGCGCAGAGGACGACGAAAACCACGGCGACCAGGGCGGCGGTGAGACGGGAGAGGACCTTGATCCGGTGCTTCCGGGCGACCCGTTCCGCCCGGGTCTCCTCCACCTTCGCCCGCAGGTCCGCGTGCCGGGGGTCGCCGGTGTCGAGTTGGTCCAGGGCCAGGTCGAGGTCGCCCCGTTCCCGGGCACACTCCGCGTAGGCCAGGGCGGCGCGGGAGAGGTTCTCCGCGGCCTCCGCGTTGTCGGGCCAGACTTTCAGGGCCTGCCGGAAGCCGAAGACGGCGAGGGAGAAATCGTCGTAACTTTTCGAAATGTCCGCCGCCTGGAGGTCCGACACGGCCCGGCGGTTCAGGGCCAGGCTTTCGCTGTGGGACAGGTAGTGCTTGAGGGCCTGGCGGAAGGCCGCCACCGAGCGGAAGCGGTGCCGCGGGCGGGTGGCCATGGCCGTCCGGGCGATGTCCAGGAGTTCGCCCCGCTGCTGCGTGGGCTGGATGTGGTTCAGCGCGGCTTCCACGAGGCACTCCGCCACCGTGTGCCCGCCGTGGGGTCGCAGACCCGTGATGATCTCGTAGAGCAGCCCGCCCAGGAGGTAGATGTCGGTGTGCGTGCCCAGGCGGTCCAGTTCGCCGCGCGCCATCTCCGGCGCCATGTAGGACGGGGTCCCGCCCAGCGAGGGGGGTTGCGGGGGCAGGTCCAGGTGCGGGTTCCCCTCCAGGACGACCGCGACGCCCCAATCGGTCAGGATGACCTCCCCGAAGTCCCCGAGCATGACGTTTTCCGGTTTCAGGTCCAGGTGGATCACCCCGCGGGAGTGGGCGAAGGCCACCGCGTCCATCACCCGGAAGAGGATGTCCAGGTTTTCTTCCAGCGGGCGCGCCGTGAGGGTGGAGCGCCAGGCGGTGCCGCAGATCCGCTTCATGACGAAGAAGAGGCGGCCGTCACGATCCTGGGCGAGCTCGTGGACGGGGACGATGTTGGGGTGGTCCAGGTTCCCGGTGACGACGGCCTCCGAGAGGAAGGATGCCCGGTTGTGGGGGTCCGCCGCCGCCTCGGGGCGGAGGATCTTCACCGCCACCGGCCGCCGGATCGAGACCTGCCGGGCCTCGTACACCACGCCCATCCCCCCCTGTCCGACGATCTCCAGGAGGTCGTAGTCCGCGTTGGGAAGGTCGAAGTCCGCCACCGGCGGCTTCAGCAGGCGGGTCTTGAGCGTGGTTTCCCGGTCGGAGGGGACGGCGCCCTGGGGAGGGCGGATCGTCCGGTCCTGGGAGGGGTCGTCCGAGGCGGTGGACTGCCAGACCCCCCGGATGATCCGGGTGGTTTCGTCCCAGAGCGCGGTTTCGATTCGCATTACCGGTTCGGTGTCGTCGATGGCCATGGGCCGATTTTAGCCTCATGCCGGCCGCCGGGCAAGGGTTTTCGCGCCGCCCGCCGAAGGGCGGCGCCCGGGGGGGCAAGGAGGGCCCGGGGGAGGGCGGGGCGGTCCCGGGCCCTCCGGATCCTCGTTGACGGCCGGGTCACTTCGTGCAAGAATCGGCCCGTCGTCGTTGCCGCCCCGCGGGGAGCGGGATCCCGGAACCCCCCGGCAAAGGAGAACTGTCCCGCATGTCGTTTCTCGGGAATGCCTCCCTGTTCGCCGCCGCGGCGTGCCTGCTCTGCGGGGCTGTCTGCGCGGCCCTCTCCCGGCGCCGGGGCGCCGGCCCCTGGGCACACCGCGCCGCCGCCTTCGTCCACGCCGCCACCGCCGCCGTGTTCACGGCGTCGGCCGTCCTGGCGGTGGTGCTTGTCCGTGGCGATTTCACGTTCCGCTACGTGGCGGACCACACCTCTCGCAGCCTCCCGGTGGTCTACCGGCTGACGGCGTTCTGGGCCGGCGCCGAGGGTTCGCTGCTGCTCTGGTTGCTCCTGATGGCGGCCTGCAGTTCCGTTTCGCTGCGGGCAGCCCGGAAAACCGACGGGGGGGGGCTCGGCCGGTACCTCCTGGCGATGTCCCTCACCGAGTTTCTCTTCGCCCTCCTGGCGCTCCGGGTGTCCAATCCCTTCGGGACCCTGGCCGTTCCACCGCCGGACGGGGCCGGCATGAACCCTCTGCTGCAGAACCCCGCCATGATCTGGCACCCGCCGTTGCTGATCCTCGGGTACGCCGCCTTCGCGGTCCCCTTCGCCCTGGCGCTGTCCGCCCTGGCCGACCCGGAGGGGCCCGGGGACTGGACCCGGCGCGCGCGCGCCTGGACCCTCTTTGCCTGGGCGGCCCTCACGGCGGGGATCGTTCTCGGTGCCCAGTGGGCCTACGTGGAACTGGGCTGGGGCGGGTACTGGGGATGGGACCCCGTGGAGAACGCCTCCCTGATCCCCTGGCTTGGCGCCACGGCCTTCGTCCACCTGTCCGCCCTCCACCGGCGCCGGGGGGCCTTCCCGCGCCTGGTCCCTTTCCTGGCGGTCACGACGTTCCTCCTCTGCATCTTCGGGACCTGGCTCACCCGAAGCGGCGCCCTGGACTCCGTCCACGCCTTCCAGCGTTCCGGGGTCGGTGGATGGCTCCTCGCCTTCATGGGAGTCGCCCTGGCCGTCACCCTCGTCCTCCTGGCGGCCGGCCGCCGGAAGGGCAGGCCCGCCGGGGCGTGGAAACCCGGCCCGGGGGACGCGGCGGTGACCTTGTCCGCTGGCTTTTTGATCGCCTTCCTGATCGTGGTGGCCTACGGTACCGTCCACGGGATCCTCCCGGGGTGGATGCAGTCGGGCCCGGGCGCCCCGGGGGATGTCCCGGCGAGGGTTTCTACCGCGGACGGGACGGGACCCTCGCCGTCCACAAACCTCGTGTCCGCCCTTCCCCCGCGCTTCTTCAACCGGGCAGTGGTCCCCCTCGGAATTGCCCTCGTGGCGCTGCTCGGCATCCACCAGGTCCTGCGGCGGCCGCGGGACCCCCTGGGGAAGCTGGTCGCCTTCGCCGCGCTCCTCCTGCCCGCGGCGGCCGTGGCCGGGGCGCTGGTGAACCTCCTGGACGGGAACGTGCCGGCGGCCGTCCTCTTCGCCCTGTGCGCCGCGGCGCTCCCCGCCGTCGTCGCCGGGACCCTGCGCGGGGGCCCGACGCGTCCGCGCCTGGCGGCGGCCCTCTGCCACCTCGGCTTCGTGGTCGTCGCCGCCGGCATTGGCGCCTCGGGCTGGTTCGCCCGGGAGAGCCGCGTGGTCGCCCGCCCCGGAGAGACCTTCACGGACGGGGAGTTCCGCCTCATCTTCAACCGCCTGGTGGTCGAGGACCCGGACGCGGAGAAGGCCGTCTACCGGGCGGAATTCTCCCTTGTCCCGCCCCGCGCCGGGGCCCCCCCGGACTTCGCCCCCGAGGTCCGTTTCTACCGGCGGACGGGCGGCACCGGCATGGAGGTGGACGTCCGGACCGGGTTCGTTCGGGACCTCTACCTGGCCTTTTTCCCCATGAACCCCGAGCGCGGCGAGGTGGCGGTGCAACTGCGGGTCATCCCCGGCATGTCCTGGATCTGGTTCGGGGCGGCGCTGGCGGTGATCGGCGCCCTCTTGGCGGTCCCGCGGCCCCGCCGGGGCGAGGACGACGACGGGAGGGGACCGTGAACCCCGCGCCGGTGCTCTCCGCCCACAGCCTCCTCGTGCGTTACGGACGGGATACCGTCCTTCGCCGCGTGTCCTTCGAGGTCGGTCCCGGGGAACTCGTGGCGCTGACCGGGGCCAACGGCGCGGGCAAGAGCACCCTCGTCCGGTGCGCGGCCGGCCTGGTGGCGCCGTCCGCCGGGCGCCTCCTCCGCTTCGGCGAGGACGCCCGGGGAGCGGGGCCTGCGAACCGCCGACGCTTCGGTTTCCTGTCTCACGATCTTTTCGTGCACGACGAACTGACGGTGGAGGAGAACCTGCGGTTCTACGGCCGCCTCTACGGGCTCGTCCTCCCTGCAGACCGCATCGCGGCCCGTCTCGGGGCGATGGGGTTGCTCCCCTGGCGCAAACACCGCGCCGTTGCCCTGTCGCGCGGCCTGCGCCAGCGGCTGGGCCTGGTTCGGGCCACCCTGCACGACCCGGAGCTGCTGATGCTGGACGAGCCGTTCTCGGGGTTGGACAGCGTCTCCTCGGGTGTCGTGGCGGAGCGGCTCACCGCCCTGAACCGGGAGGGGGTGACCATCCTCGTGGCCGCCCACGACGCCGGCCGGCTTCCCGTGGCGGCCGGGAGGGTGCTCGAACTGTGCGGCGGCGTGCTCCGCGAGGGGACGCCCGGCGGCCCGTGCCGGGAGGGGGCGTCGTGAGCCGCCCCGGCGACCGCGAGGGAACGCCGGGGCCGGGCCCCTGGTTGCACCAGGCCTTGGCCGTGGCCGGCAAGGACCTCCGGGTGGAGTGGCGGTCCCGGGGACGGCTGGTCACCACCCTCTTCTTCGCCCTGGTCGTCGCCGTCCTCTTCCAGTTCGTCCTGGAGCCGGGCCCGCGCCTGCGGGAAGCCGCCCCCGCCGCCCTGTGGACGTCCTGGCTCTTCGCCGGGCTGATGCAGCTGGGCGCCACTTTCGACCGGGAGCGCCGCGACGGCTGCCTGGCGGGGCTGTGCCTGGCCCCCGTGTCGGGGTCGGCGGTGTTTGCGGGGAAGTGGCTGTCGGGGATGGCGCTGCTCTTTTCGGTGGAACTGCTCTCCCTCCCCGTCTTCCTGGCTTTTTTCGGCCTGGAGAGCCGGGGAGGCGTTGCGGCGCTGCTGCTGTGCGTGGTGGCGGCGGACGCGGGCTTCGTCGCCGCGGGGGTCCTCTGCGCGGCGCTGACCACCGGCGGGGGATCGCGGGACCTCCTGCTCCCCGTTCTCGTCTTCCCCCTGGCCGTCCCGGGGGTGCTCGCCGGCGCCCGGGCCCTGGACGCCGTCTTCCGCGGCCCCGTCGGCCCGGCGTTCTGGGGCGCCGTCAAGCTCGCCGCCGGCTTCGACCTGCTCTTCCTGCTCGCCGGGGCGGTGCTCTTCCGGCACATCCTCGAGGCGGGGGAATAGGGGGAAGGAAGCCAGGAGACAGGAGGCAATAACAGGGGAGCCTGTTTAGTCGCATTGCAAATCATGGAAAAGAGGCGAGTTGTGGGGATGATCAAGAGACTTGTGCGACGCAGTTCAACCACATCAGCATCCAGGAGGGGGACGAACTTGGGCATGGTAGCCCTTCGAGGGAACGCACTGCCCGATCTTCGCCGGATCGCAGGCCACTTCCGTGAATCCCTGAATCTGGCTGTGGATGATTCGGAAATCAATGTTCGCGACGAGGCCGCCGTGGTGACCATTGAGGGCGGGATGGCCGGTTTCGTATTCATGCCGATGCCCATTCCGTGGGGTGACCTCGAATGGCCGGTATGCACTGCGTGGAGTTGGCCTGAAGCGCGCTCGTCCCTGTCGGGGCACGGATCACACGTGGTGGTGTACGCCTCGTCGGAGAAAATGGCTCCCGTGCGGCTTTCGCTTTGCCTGACCCGGGCCATCGCCAGCGTCCTGGCCTCGGTCGAGAGCCTGGGGGTCTACTACGGGAATGCATCCATCGTCGTGCCCCCGGATCGGTACCTTGAACAGGCCTCCGAGGCTTCCGAGACCAGCCTCCCCCTCTTTCTCTGGCTCGGATTTCACCCGGTTCCGGAGAAGAAAGGGCTCTCGGGCTACACGACCGGGATGCGGATGCTCGGTTTCCTCGACCTGGAGGTTCACGACACGAACATGAAACCGTCCGAATCGCTCGGAATGCTCGCGGACATTGCTCACTACGAGCTTTCGAGCGGCATTCAGATCGGCCGCGGCGAGACCATCGGTGCCACCGACGAGGAGCGCCACCGGATCGTTCACAGGAAATCCCGGTTTGGAAACCGAGAGATCACCTGCCAGATCCTCCTGTGACGGCCTCAGCGCGGAGCATCATTCAGGGGGGAAGGGGAAAGCTCTTCCCTTGAGGGGCCCCAAGCCCGTCACCAGCCTGATCCCGATCCCGCTACCGTGCCGATCCCGATAGAGATCCCGATCCCGATTCCGACCCCGACGGGAATCCTTCCGGGCCTATAGCCTACAGCCCAACCCGGATAAACCGGAGAGAAACCACGGATGAACACGGATGGACACGGATGGACACGGATGGACACGGATGGACACGGATCATCCGGACGCTCCAGAAAAATAACAGGCGGTCTTTACCTCTCGCAAAGGCGCAAAGACGCCAAGCCTCGCAAAGCCGGAACCGGAAAAGGGGGATTCCTTTGCGAGGCTTTGCGTCCGGACGTCTTTGCGAGAGACCGGATACGTCGATTCCGGAACCGGATCAGCACCAGTGGGGCATTTTAGCCCTGGGGCATGCCGGACGACGCGGCCGGGATTCCCTCCTCCGTCCCCGCATCGGGTTTCCCCGCTCTGAAAGCGGTGGGAGCCCACCGTCGATCTCAAATCGCGCTCATTTTGCCAAAGATCTTACTTCGTAGGGACTACAGCCTACAGCCTACAGCCTACAGCCTTTATCTCCCCCTCCTCCCGTACCACGCCTCGTAATACGACCGGTACTCCCCCGACCGCACGGCGTCGCACCAGGGGCGGTTCTCCGCGTACCAGCGCAGGGTGCGGCGGAGGCCCTCCTCGAGGGTGACCGAAGGCTGCCAGGCCAG
Source organism: Acidobacteriota bacterium (assembly GCA_018001935.1). Classification (NCBI taxonomy): domain Bacteria; kingdom Pseudomonadati; phylum Acidobacteriota; species Acidobacteriota bacterium. The sequence goes on along the minus strand of JAGNHB010000043.1, from coordinate 23,173 downwards.
CTCGTTGCGGAGGCGGCCGAAGTCGATGGCGTAACGGAAGTCGTGGCCGGGACGGTCCTTCACGAAGGTGACCAGTTCGCGGCAGGAGGACAGCCCCGCGGGGGTGAGGCCCGCCTCGTCCACCAGCCGGCAGAGGGTCTCCACGATGAAGAGGTTGGTCCGCTCGCCCTCGCCGCCCACGTTGTAAGTGGCCCCGGTGCGCCCCGCGCGGAGCACCCGGTCGATGGCGACGCAGTGGTCGGTGACGAAGAGCCAGTCGCGGATGTTCTCCCCCCGGCCGTAGACGGGCAGGGGCTTCCCCTCGAGGCCGTTCAGGATCATCAGGGGGATGAGCTTTTCGGGGAACTGGAAGGGGCCGTAATTGTTGGAACAGTTGGTGATCGTGACGTTCAGGCCGTAGGTTCGGTGCCAGGCCCGGACCAGGTGGTCGGAGGCGGCCTTCGAGGCCGAGTAGGGGCTCGAGGGGTCGTAGGGCGTCTCCTCGGTGAAGAGCCCCTCGGCGCCGAGGCTGCCGTAGACCTCGTCGGTGGAGACGTGGTGGAAGCGGGTGTCCGCATCCCCGGCCCAGGCCTGGCGGCAGGCCTCCAGGAGCCGGAAGGTGCCCGTGACGTTGGTGGCGATGAAGGGCTCCGGCCCCAGGATGGAGCGGTCCACGTGGCTCTCGGCGGCGAAGTGGACCACGCAGCGGATGGCTTCAGCCTCCAGCAGCGCGCGGACGGCGGTGAAATCGGCGACGTCGCCCCGGACGAAGGTGTAACGGCCGGAGCCCTCCCGGCCGTGGTCCTGCTCCACGTCCGCCAGGGAGGCCAGGTTGCCGGCGTAGGTCAGGCTGTCGAGGTTCCAGACCCGGGCGTCGGGGTGGGTCTTCAGCAGGTAACGGATGAAGTTGGACCCGATGAAGCCGGCCCCGCCGGTCACGAGGGTGTTCGAGGGGTTAAAAGTCATGATCGATCTCCGGAGAGGGGTTTAGGCTGAAGGTTGATAGGCTGAAGGCTGTTAGGCTGAAGGTCGGGGGGAGGGGCGGGGGGAAGGCATGGCGAAAGCAGGGGAGGAGGCCGCCCGAGGAATGGGGGTGCTGGGAGTGAAGGGAGCGAAGGGAGTGAAGGGAGCGATGGGTGAGATGGGAGTGCTGGGAGTGAAGGGAGTGAAGGGAGTGATGGGAGCGATGGGAGTAATGGGAATTATGGGAGTGATGGGAGTAATGGGAATCATGAGAGTTAGTGGAATTGTGAGCATTGTGCATGGCTTGAACCTTCACCCTTTGCACCTGGCGGCTCGACAGACACCTTGCGGCCCAAGCACCCGCCCCGTGATCTTCGATCTTACCCCAACCACTTTCACTCCAACCACCTTCACCTCTGCGCTTTCACCCTAACAGCCTTCAGCCTTCAGCCTATCCCCTCCACCCACTCCCGCAGGGCGTCCTTCCAGTGCGGCATGGGGGGGCGGTTCTGCAGGCGAAGGACCATCTTGTCCAGCCGGGAGTTGGCGGGTCGGGGAGCCGGGCGCGGGAACTCGGCCGTGGTGCAGGGATCCGGCAACGGCCCCAGGCCCAGCAGCCGGAACACCTCCACCGTGAACGCGTGCCAGGTGGCCTCCCCCTCGCAGGTGCCGTGGACGACACCCTCCGTCGGCCGCTCGATCAGGTCGGCCACGAGCCGCGCCAGGGCGAAGGTGGTCGTGGGGTTGCCCCGCTGGTCATCCACCACCCGCAGGGGTGGCGCGTCGGGGCCCCGGCGGCGTGCCAGGCCGACCAGGGTGGCGGGGAAGTTGACCCCCGTGGTGCCGTAGAGCCAGGCCGTCCGCACCACCGTCGTCCGGCGGCAGAGCCGCAGCGCCTCCCGCTCGCCGGCCAGCTTGGACGCGCCGTAGACCGTCCGGGGACACGGCTCGTCGAACTCGTGGTAGGGCCGGTCCAGGGCCCCGTCGAAGACGTAGTCCGTGGAGATCGCGATCAGCCGGGCCCCCGCCGCCTCGGTCGCCGCGGCCACGTGGCGCGTCCCCAGGGCGTTGACGGCGAAGGCGGCGTCCACCTCCGTTTCGGCGTCGTCCACCCGGGTCCATGCGGCGGCGTGGACGACGACGTCGGGCTCGGCCTTCCCCACGGCCGCCGACACGGCGTCGGCGTCCCGCAGGTCGGTTTCGGCCTCCAGGAAGGGGACGATGGCGTACCGCCCGGCGAAGAGCCGGGTGAAGTCGCGGCCGAACTGCCCATCGGCCCCGGTGAGGAGGACGCGTTTCACAGGTGGATCGCCTTGTCGTGGGCGGCGTGGGCCGCCTCCATCACCGCCTCGGAGACGGTGGGGTGCGGGTGGACGGCCTGGGCCAGCTCCTCGGCGGTGCACTCGAGGTTAAGGGCGAGGACCATTCCGCCGACCAGTTCGGTGGACACGGCGCCGATCATGTGCACGCCCAGGATCTCCCCGGTGGAGGCGTCCGACACGATTTTCACGAACCCGTCGGTCATGTCCTCGATCTTGGCCTTCCCCACGCCCATGAAGGGGAACCTGCCCACCTTCACCGCGTAGCCCATTTCCTTGGCCTTGGCCTCGGTCATGCCGACCGAGCCCACCTGGGGCGCGGAGTAGGTGCAGGCGGGAATGCTCTTGTAGCTCATGGGGCGGACGGGCCGGCCGGCCAGGTGGGCGGCCGCGGTGATCCCCTCGGCGGACGCCACGTGGGCGAGCTGGGGGGTGGGGATCACGTCCCCGATGGCGTAGATGTGGGGGACGTAGGTCCGGCAGTAGTTGTCCACCCGGATGTAGCCGCGCTCCGTGGCGAGGCCGGCCTTGTCCAGGTCGAGCCCCTCGGTGAAGGGGGCGCGTCCCACCGCCAGGAGCACCTTGTCGAAGTCCGCCTCGGCGGTTTCGCCCGTGGCGCTCCGGATGTGGAGGCGGGCGCCGTTTTCCAGGGTGTCCAGCCGGTCCACGGCGGAGTTCAGCCGGTACTTGATCCTCCGCCGCTTGAACACTTTCTCCAGTTCGACGGACACCTCCTCGTCCTCGAGGGGGAGAAGGTGCGGGAGCATCTCCACCACCGTGACCTCGCTCCCGAGGGCGGCGTAGATGGAGGCGAACTCCACGCCCACCGCACCGGCGCCGATGACGGCGAGGCGTTTCGGGGGCGCGTCCAGGGAGAGCATCTCCGTGGAGGAGAGCACGGGCCCGCCGAAGCGGATGTGGGGCAGTTCCTTGGCCACGGACCCCGTGGCGACGACGATGTTCTTCGCGTGCAGCAGCTCCTCGCCGCCCTCGGGAGACCCCACCTTCACGGTGTGGGGGTCTGTAAAGGCGGCGGTACCGCGAAAGGTCGTCACGGCGTTCTTGCGGAGCAGGGACCCGATCCCGCGGGTCAGGCCGCCGACGATGCGCTCCTTGCGCTTCATCAGGGCGCCCATGTCGAAGCGGTACGACCCCTTCTCCACGACGATGCCGTGCTCGCCGAGACGTTCAATGTGTTCCCAGAGCTCGCTGCTGTGGACCATGACCTTGGTGGGGATGCACCCCACGTTGAGGCAGGTGCCGCCGAAGGTCGGGGCCTTCTCCGCGAGGGCGGTCTTCAGGCCGAGCTGTGCGGCCTTGATGGCGGCCACGTAACCGCCGGGCCCGCCGCCGATGACGATGACGTCGAATTCGTTCATGGGAGCCTCCGTGAGGGGTTGACGGTCCGCCGCGGGTCCGGCGGCGGGAGGGGCATTGTAGCAGAAACTCCGGCGGGCGGCATGGATTTTTCCGCCGGGTGAGGATACAATGAGATGACGAACCACGGATGAACACGGATTCACACGGATGGATAGGGAGGAGGTCATCATGAAAAGGCAATGTGCGAGCCTGCTGATCGCTTTGACGGCAACGGTCTGCAGCCTGCTCCCGGCGGCGGGGCCGGACCGGTGGGACGCGGCGGAACCCGTGTTGTCCGAGGTGGCCCGGGCGACCCTCTTCAAGAACGGCATGGTCTGGGAAGCGCGGGAGACGGAGGTCCCCGGTCCGGGGACCTACGAGATCCGCGACCTTCCCGCGGCGGTGCACGGGACCTTCTGGCTCGAACCGGTCACCGAGGGGCTCCGCGTCGAGAAGGTCACGGCCCGTGAATCCCGCCGGAAAAGCCCCCAGGCGGTCCGCCGGATGGCGGAGCTGCTCCAGGCCAACACCGGGCGGCGGGTGGAACTGCAGGTCCGCGGCGAGGGGTGGATCGCCGGGACGCTACTCCCCGGCGAAGCACCCCGGCCGGCGTCCCCCGGCCCCCCTTCGGTCCCGGCGCCCCCCCGGCGCCCCGCCCTGCCGCCGCGCACCCTGGCCGCGGCGGACGGGAACGAGGCGTCGGCCCCGACAGCCCCGGAATTCGCCGTCTTCCGGACCGACAAGGGCGACCAGGCCTGCCGCGTGGAGGAGGTGACGGGGCTGCGGTGCCCGGCGGGGGAGATCGTCACCACGGTGCCGGGCTGGGAAACCGGCCGGGCCCTTCGCTTCGAGGTGACCGCCGGAAAGGGGAAGGTTCGGGTGCACCTGTTGACCCGGGGGATCTCCTGGGCGCCCAGTTACCGGGTGGAGACCCTTCCCGGGGACCAGGCCCGGGTGCGGTGCCGCGCCACGGTCCTCAACGACGCCGAGGACCTCTGGGGCGCCGAACTGCTGTTCATCGCGGGTTTCCCGAATGTCCGCTACGGCGCTTCCACCGACCCCCTCTCGTCAAACCAGACCCTGGACGCTTTCCTCGCCTCGCTTTCGGCCGGTGAAACCGGGGGGCGCCGCGCCGCGCCGGTCATGGCCCAGCAGATGATGAACGCGCCCGCCTTCTTCAACGAGCCGCCCGAAACCATCGAACCTGCCGCCGGGACCCTCCGCGAGGACCTTTTCCTCTACCCGCCGGTCCGGCTGGATCTGCGGAAGGGCGATCGGGGGGACGTCCCCCTGATCGATGCCACCGTGCCCTGCCGGGACGTCTACCTGTGGGAAATGACGGACGCCGGGGGGGACGGAGCCGCCTTCAAGTCGTCCCCGGATTTCGACGGCCCGTCGGGGCGGGCGGAGGAGGTCTGGCACGCCCTCCGCCTGACCAACACGGGAAAGGTCCCCTGGACCACCGCACCCGCCCTGACGGTCCAGGGGGACGACCTGCTGGGCCAGGACCTGCTGCGCTACACGCCCCCGGGGGCCCCGACGCTCCTGCGGGTGGCGCGATCCCTGGACGTCCTCGCCCGGCGCGAGGAGAAGGAGGTGGAACGCCAGCGGAACGCCCCCACCGAGTACCGGGGGGAGTGGGACCTGGTGACGGTGAAGGGAGAGCTCACCGTGATGAACGGGAAGGGGAAACCCGTCGCGGTGATGGTGCGGAAGCGGTTGGAGGGCGAGGTGATCGACACGGCGCCCAAGGCGTCCGTGGAAACCCCGAGCACGGGGCTGAAGGAGGTCAACCCGGTGCAGATGCTGACCTGGGAACTTCCGGTCAACGCCGGCCAGGTCGTGACGCTCTCGTACCGCTACCGCGTCCGGGTCCGCCGGTAAGCCTGGGCGGAGTCGAGGCCTTCCGTCTTCACGGCACAAATTTCACCCCGGGGGCGGGGTGAGGGTGCGAGGGGCGCCGGCGCAGAGGAGGGCGGCCGCGGGGAGGGCCCCGAGGATGGCGACGAGGGCCCACAATGTCGATGCCGTCCCGAGGACCGGGATCAGCACCATCCCCGTGAGCCCGGCGCCCAGGAGGGCCCCCAGGTAGTCCAGAAACCCGACCCGTGCGGCGGTCCCGGCCGGGCCCGTCCCGGTCCGCTCCACTAGGGCGCACGCCAGGGGGAAGTACCCGCCCGTGGCCGCGCCGGCCGCCACTGACTGCAGGGCGATCCAGAGGACCCCGAGCGGGAGGGCCCGGCCGAGGGTCCACAACAGGGAGAGGGCCACGGCCGTGGCGACGAGGGGAAGGACCCCGAAGGCCCACGCCTCCTCGGAGATCCGGCCGCGTCCCCCCGCCCGGGAGAACCACCAGCTCCCCGCGAAGAGCCCGCCCATGAAGAAGGCCGTCATCAGGCCCAGCCACGCGTAGAGGCTCCCCTCGGTGACCTGGAACTGGTAGAGGAGGAGGATCTCCAGGCCCATGCCCGCGAAGCCGAAGGATGCCATGCCTGCCAGGGCGGCGGTGCCGAGGCGCCAGGGGCGTGGTCGCCGGCGGTGGCGCAGCCGGGCCCAGGCCGCTGGCGCCAGGACGAAGACCGCGAGGGCGAGGGCCGCGAAAGTGCCGAGGGAGAGGGATTCCACGCGGTCCAGCAGGCCGCGGACACCGGAATCGGTGGCGATGTCCCACAGTTTGAGGTTCCGGAAGAAGAGAACGGGCTCGCGGCAGGTGTTCACGTCCTGGCCGGGAAGCTCGCGGAGGGTGCGGTTGATCCAGGCGGTCCGCCCGGGCTCCAGCGGGATCTGGAAGTGGTAGGGCGTGAAGGTGTCGGTGTAGCCCATCCCCCGGGCGGTGTAGCGGGCGGCGAGGACCTCCGGGTCGAGGGTGGTCGTGCCCGGCGTCCGCGCCGCGAAGAAGAGGAGCCGCGTTCCCGGCAGGGCCGCCACCTCCGGGAAGACGGCGCGCAGGGTCCGGTAGAGGGTGCCCAGGGTCCTCCCGACGTCGGTGCCGAGGTAGTTCTCGTCCCCCTGGAAGCCGAGCCCCACGACGCCCCCCCCGGTGAGACGGTCGCGGCAGAGGGTGAAGAATTCCCGGGTGTAGAAACGATTGGACGCCGCCGTCACGGGCGGGGGCGGGTGGAGCATGATGACGTCGAAGGGCTCGGGAGCGTCGCGGAGCAGTGTCCCGGCGTCGGCTTGGGCCAGCCGCACCCGGGGGTCCCCCAGTTTCGCGGCGCTCGCCGGGTCCAGGAATCGCCGGACCATCTCCAGGTAGGCGGGGTCGGTGAACACCAGCGTCACCCGGCGGACACCCGGGTAGGCCAGTACATGCTGCAGCTCGCCCTCCGCCCCCTGGCCGACCAGGAGCACGGAGCGGGGGTCCCGGGCCTGGTTCATGAAGAGGTTGGCGGCCATGGCCTCCTCCAGCGGGTCAGGGAAGACGGCCGAGACCACCCCGTTGAAGAAGAGCGTGTACTGTCCGTCCCGTTCCCCCAGGGTGACGCGCTGGTAACGCGAGTCCCCATCGGCGAGGCGGCGGAAGCCGGGCGCGACGGACTCCCAGCGCTCGCGGGCGGAATCCTCCTCCCACGCCCCGGGAAGCCCCAGGCCCGTCACCGCCAGCCCGGCGGCGGCGACCAGCGCGAAGACCGGCAGCGCGGCCCGTTCACGGCGCAGGCCGGCCGACGCGAGCAGGAACAGGGCACCGGCGAGGAAGCACCCCCAAAGGATCGGGACGGACCCGAGGTGTCCCGCCAGGGCGAAGGTGAAAAGGACGCCGCCCGCCAGGCAGCCCGCGGCGTCCATGCCGTAGACCCAGCCCGCGGGGTTGACCCGGAGGGAGGGGCGGCGGGCGGCGGACGCGGCGGCGGCCAGGAGCGGGAAGAGGGCCCCGGCCAGGAACGCGTAGGGGGCGATGTCCAGGAACAGACGGCCCATCGCCGGGAGCATGCCGGGCATCTGGCCCGCCTCGATGCCGACCCGGACGCGCAGGCGCCGCAGGGAGAGGGTCTGGAGGATGCCCGCGAGCGGCAGGAGGAGCACCAGGAGCCGGGCCAGGCCGAGGGCGCGGGGCGGGCCCCAGGGGACCAGGCCCGCCGCCAGCGCCCCGAGGCCGATGCCCGCGAACCAGCACAGGAAGAACCAGGCCACCGTGACCTCGCTCCCGCCCATGACGGCCAGGCCCTCCCGGACGAAGAGGACCTGCCCGATGACCGCGAAGGCCCCCGTCAGGAGCGACAGGCCGAGGATCTCGGCGGAACCGGGTTGAGGGCCACCCTTCAGGGGGCTCACCCGGCACCCCGGCGGCGGCGGCGTTCCCCGCCTTTTTGATAATGTTCACACGAAATTGTTGGTGGTTTCATCGTTCGATGTTACCCTACGCCTTTATCGGGGGCGGTGAGGGCATCTTACCACCTCTCGCGGCGAAAGAACACCGGATCTGGAGGAGACATCCATGAAGCCCGCAACCGTGATCGCCGTCCTGGCCGCGTTTTTCCTCGCCCTGTCGGCGGGCGCCTGCTCCAAGGACAAGAAAGCCTCCGTGATCGCCTGCCTGAAAGAAATGGACGCCTTCTTCCGTTCGGACCAGGTCAAGGCCCTCTACGCGAACGGGGTGCCGGACATGGACGGGATCGCCGTCAAGGTGGAAACCATCGTCGACAAGCACTTCCGGGACGTGGGTGACTTCGAGTCCCACCTGCAGCAGCTGGCCAACGACCCGGAGGTGAAGAAGGCCCGGGAGGCGGTTTTCCTTGCCATGGTGCAGGCCGACCGGAAATACGGCCTGCGCACCCAGCCGCCCGCGGCGCCGGCCGTCAGCGGGAGCGCATCCCCCGCGGAGATGACCGGGACCGCCAACCCGGCCGAGGTGACCGGCCCCGCCTCCCCGAAGGCCCCGGTTGCCCCGCCCCGGTAAGGGTCTCCCCCCGATTGCCGGGAGGGGGTATCGCGCCTCCCCCCTCGATCCGTGACGCGACCGCGAAAAAAATTGAAGAAAACTTGTTGCAGATCTGTTTTCCCGGTGCTAAAATTCCGCTTTCTCGCGGGAGCCCGGTTGATTTCACCGTCTCTTTAAGAGAAAACCTATTGAACTTAAACCATTTTAGGAGGATTCCATGAAGTTCAGAACCGTGATCGCCATCCTGGCCGCCCTTTGCCTGCTTCTGGTCGCCGGCGCTTGCGCCAAGGACAAGAAGGCCACCATGCTTGCCTGCATCAAGGAAATGACCGATTTCTGGAAGTCCGATGCCGTCAAGGACATGTTCGTGAACGGCCAGCCCGACCAGGCCAAGCTCGAGGCCAAGATGGAAGAGATCGCCAAGAAGCACTACAAGGACAAGGGCGAGTTCGAAACCGGCTCCAAGGAACTGGAAGCTGATCCCGAGATCAAGAAAGCCGGTGAGGACATGATGGCTGCCATGATGGAAGCCATGAAGAAGTACGGCTCCATGCCCGCCATGCCCACCGAGATGCCGACCGAGACCCCGGCTGTGACCGAGGCCACCACCCCGGAACCGCCGCCTGCCCAGTAAGGATTTCGGACACTCTGTAAAAAGGAGAGCCTCGCGGCTCTCCTTTTTTTTGTGCTTTCCCCCTTGGCTGCATCCCCGGCGATCCGTTTTTCTTAGCGAGCTTTGCGCTTTGGCGGGATCAAGGTCCGGACCGGCTCTCGCCAAGGCGCAAAGCTCGCCAGGGAAGACGGCATGGGCCGCAAATCATGCTCCTGGCCGACGGTTCACGAGATCGACCCCACGATCTTGCGCGATTGGTCAAGACTATCCTGAAAAGGCGCCAGGCTTTTTCCGGGACGTCGCCCGGTAACAGGGGCCGCGGAAGGCAACCGGGATCGACAACAGGTTGGCGAAAACGCAGCCGCCGAAGCGCCTAGCGCCCCACCCTCACCCTGCAGAGCGTCAGCACGAAGACGTCCGTCACCCCGGCATCCCGGAGGACCTTCACGCACTCCTCCACGGTGGCGCCCGTGGTGTGGACGTCGTCCACCAGCAGGACGGACCCGGGCGGCCGCCGGCCGTCACGTGCCGCGTAAGCCCCGGAGATGTTCGCCCGGCGCGCCTCCGGCCCGGTGAGGGACTGGGGCGGGGTCGGCCGTCTTTTCTTCAGAAGGGCCCGGTAGGGTAAGCCGGAGAGGCGGGCGAGGCGGCGCGCCAGCAGAACGGACTGGTCGAAACCCCGCTCTCGTCTCCGGGAGGGGTGCAGGGGGACGGCGGTGACGACGTCGGGCGCCCAGTCCCCGGCGACCCCGGACAGGCAGCGGGCCAGCAGGCCGGCCAGGGGGAGGTGCAGGCGGGCCTTGCGCTCGAACTTGAAGTGGTGGACGAGGTCCCGGGCCGCCCCCTCGTAGACCGCCCAGGAACGGGCGCCCGCGTAGGGCGGGGGCGTCTCGCGGCAAACGGGGCAGAGGGCCGGCGGGGGGCCGGCGGGGCGGATCTCCAGGGGGTACCCGCACCGGTTGCAGCAGGCGGAGGGGGAGATGGCGGGGATCGCGTCCAGGCAGAGACGACACACGCCGGCTTCCCGGCGTGTCTCGAGGATGGATTGGCAGAGGACGCAACGGTCGGGCCAGAGAACGGAGGCGATCGAATCCAGGATCGCGAGGGCTGCGGAAGAGAGCGTTCCCATGGCTGACCGGCGTCGCGGCAGGCCTATTCCCGGAGAGACCCCTTCTCCTTCCTCTCCTGGCACTTGACGCAGTAGCGCGCCCAGGGGACGATCTCCAGCCGCTTCGGCTCGACGCTGACGCCACAGAACTGGCAGCGCCCGTAGCGGCCGCGGTCGATGCGGGCGATGGCGTCGTTGATGAGCCGGAGAGTATGCCGGTCGGCGTTGCTCTTGTTGAAGAGGAACTCCTTGTTGTAGGCGCTGGAGGCGATGTCCGCCAGGTCGCTCGGCTCGTCGTTGACTTCGCGCCCCGAAGACTCGGACCGCTGAACGCTATCCATCAGTTCGGCCCGCTTGTCCATGAGGAGCTTCATGAACTTGTCCAACTCCTTTTTCTTCAGCGGCATTTCTTCTCCTTTACTTGTGATACGCAATGCGGTTCAGGATCGTGAAACCCCGGAAAATCTGCTCCAGCAGCAGGACCAGTGCCATCTCGTGCGGGAAGGTCATGGGCGAGAGCGAGAGCACCAGGTCGGCGCGCTGCCGGACCTCCCCTGAAACCCCCAGGAACCCCCCGATCAGGAACGCCGTCTGACGGCCCGACCCGCCTGCCCGCTCGTCCAGGACCCTGCTGAAGGCTTCTGAGCTCATCGAGCGGCCCTCCCGGTCCAGGAGGACACAGAAAGCGCCCTTCTCCAGGGCCTCCAGGAAGTGCCGGCCTTCTTCCTCGAGAATGGCCCGACCACTGCGGTTCTCGTCCCGGTGACGGGACTCCCGGAGCGCCCGGTGCCGGCAGGGTGCGAAACGGGCGATCCGGCCCAGGTAATCCTCCGCCAGGGAGGCCAGGTGCGCATTTTTCATCCTGCCGATGGTCAGGACGTCGATCATGGGCCGGTGACCGCCCCCGCGAAAGATGGGACAATATAATCATTCGACCCCCGGGTGTCAATGAGTTTTCCAAAGTTTGTTTCAAAGTAGGGGCGGGGGTGCCGGGGGACAGCCCCGGGCCGCGGAGCCGGGGCCCGGGGGTGAGTCGGCCGCCGAATGCCGCGGGAGGCGGTGCTAATCCCCCTTGCTTTTCCGGAGGGTGTTGTCCAGTGAGTAGCGGCCGGGGCCGGTGAAGAAGAGGGCCACGAAGCCGGCGAGGTAGACGAAGGCCAGCTCGCCGTTTCCTTCCCCCTTGAGCACCCCGCCGTGGACCGAGAAGAACGCCACGGACATGGTGACGACCAGGGGGACGGCCACCGCGCGGGTCAGGAGACCGAGTGCGAGGAAGGCCGCGCAGAGGACTTCCGCGAACACCGCCAGGGAAAGGCTCACGAACGGGCCGACTCCGAGCGGGTCGGGGAAGGCGAAGTTGCCCGACTGCAGCTTGAGGAGTTTGCCGGACCCGTGCAGGGCCAGCATCCCGAAGCCCAGCCAGATCCTCAGGACCAAAAGCCCCGCGTCCTCCAGCCGGGGGAATCGCCTGGCGCCGCACCAGGCCCAGATCGACTTCGCCTTTTTCATGGGGTCCTCCGTGGGGGGATTTCGGGGCCCGTCACTGTGAACGGGCGTTCTCAGTTTATCTCACCGCCGGCCCGGAGTGCAACCGCCCGCGATGTCCTCCCCGTCTGTTTTTTCGCTGAAGGTCCCGGTTTGCGGCTTGGCGCCAGGCCTGACACTCTCCCCGTTTTTCAGGAGGCGCCATGGGTTCGATCAGCGGAGAACGCTTCGGGGTGGCGGGGCCGAAGGTCATCCACGCGGCTTTCGACGACGAGGTGATCGTGGGGAATCTGGAACGCGGCGATTGACGAGGGTGCGGCGATGAACGCCCCGACCACCGTGTTCAGGAAAAAGGGGCCCACCCCGATCCAGATGCTCTGGCCGGGCGTCCGGGGGATCTCGTGGACCACGTAACCCGACGGGTTGGCCTGGAACCGGCGATAGACATCGTCCCGCTCCCTGAACAGGCCGTTGTAGTGGAGGGCCATGGCCAGGGCTTCCTGGGCCTCGCCGGCCTCGGGGTCCAGCGCCAGGGCCTTGCGGGCGATCGAGAGCGCTTCCGGGTCCCGGTGCCGCTTCAGCTCGATCCGGACCATGGCGGCATAGGCGTCGATGGCTTCCGCGTCCATGTCCAGGACCTTGCGGCACAGGTCGAGTGCGTTTTCGTAGTCCTTCCTTTCCCGCCGTGCCGCCGCCAGGAGCAGCAGACCCTCCCGGTGATCCGGGTTGGCCGTCAGGACGTCGGACAGACACCACTCCGCGTCCTCGTAGTCGGCGGCGTCGAAATCCAGGCTGGCGAGGGCCGATGTCGCCAGGACGTCATAGGGGTGGCCCGAGACGTAGACCCTCAGTGCCGAGCGGATGGTTGCGCGGTCGTCCTTCTCGTGGTCCTTGGCGAATTTCTCGAAATCGGGATGCGGGGTGGTCAGGGCCGTCAGTCTCGTGGAGACCCTGTTGACCTCGCCGACCAGGGCGGAGTTTTCCTCCTTTCGGCCCCCGATCTTTTCGATGATGGCCGATGCCTCCTCGAAACGCCCCGCCCGGAAGAGCGAGATGTACTGCCGGGCCAGGATCTCGGTGCAGTCGGGGAAATGCTCGGCCGCGACGCCGTATTCGCGGGACGCCGTCCGGAAGCGCTTCTGTTTCTCCGCGCTCTGCCCCCGCTCGAAGGCGATGTTGGCCTTCACCACCGAGGGCAGCTGCACCAGCGAGTAGGCCAGCAGGAGGAGGGTGAGAAGGCAGAAACCCTTGACCCACAAGGGGAAGGGACGCATGGAGAGGTCGCGGCGGCAGGACCGGCACAGCGAGGCGGTGTACCCGGGTTCCGGCCCGGAACCGCAGACCGAGCAAGGGTTCACACCGGTTTCTACAATGTTCTGGGGCATGAGGGAACCTCCGCCAACGGTGAAAAAGTCAGGACGATGTTTCCGTGGTCCCGTGGAGCCAGAGTTCCGACTCGCTGAGGTCGACCGTGTCACTCCAGGCGACGCCGTAACCCGCGGCGTCCTCGCGGACCTGCCGGAAGAAGGCCTCGTCCCTCAGCGGGGAGAACGGTGCCTCGTCAAGAAGCGGCGTGCAGTCGTAGATGCGGCGCTCCTCCGTGACGAAGGTAATGAGAAGCCGTTTGCCGGGGAGCGGAGTCACCGATTTGACCTTGGGGCAGGTACTCATTTACCGCTCACTCCAATCCCGGAAGTTGCCGGAACTGCTGCGTGGTCCACATGTCCAGGAGATCCTTCTGATAACGCGAAGCCCATTCCCGGACCAGTTTTTCGGCCCGCGGGGGGAGGTCGCCTTCCATCATCTCGAGGGACTGAAGATCGAATACTCCGTTGTATTCCCCGTAGATGGCATGGAAATGGGCGATCCCATGCTCCTTGAAGTACATCTTTATCAATATCCCGTAGAAACGCGAAATGACCGGCATTTCATCTCCTTCGGTTTCCAGGCCCTGTTTCTTCAGATCTTGGTGTCTTGGGCCTTGAAAGTATTATACACCGGAGATCGAATCCCAGGCGCGTGTCATCGCCCGGATGGGACGGGGCTGGGGGGCCGGCGTCCCGCGAAAAGGCCCATGACGGCGGCCGATCCGGCGAGGAGGGGGGCGAGGAGGTCGGGGGTCGGTCCGAGGCCGTCCCCGCCGAGCCCCTTGACAAGCCACAGGGCGAGGAGGACCAGGGCGAGCAGGGCCAGGAGCACCCCGCCGATGCGGGTCGCCTTCCGGGAGCGGCGAATGGCGGCAAAACCGGTGACGATGGCGCCGACGAGGGCGACGCCGGCCGCCAGACCAACCTGGAACGTCTGGGCGGGAGGGGCGTAGGGGCCGGTCCGGGGATAAGCCTGTTTCAGGACGAAGCCCGCCGCGAAGGTGACCAGGCACGCCAGGGACACGGCGAAGCCCGCCACCGGGGCGAAGCGGGTCAGCCATCGACAAGGTTCTGTCGGTGTCGCGTTCATTTGCCCAACCTGTCAGACTCGTCCGACTTGTCCGACATGTCCGACATGTCCGACTTGTCCGGAATCAAAACCGAGGCTCAGCCTTCCAGCCTACAGCCTTCTGCCTTCCCTCACGGCGCCTCGTTCGGCTTGATGACCACCCGCACCTGGCCGGTCAGAAGGTCTTCCAGTTCCTCGGCATCGAAGGCGCTGCCCGCCAGGTCGTAATGCATGGGGATGACGACGTCGGCCGGGAGGGCTCTCGCGGCATCCGCCGCCTTGGCCGGGGTCATCACCTGGGGGGCGCCCCCCACGGGCAGCAGGGCCACCGAGGGCTGCAACCCCAGCATCTCGGGGACGAAGTCGGTGTCGCCGGCGTGGTAGAGGCTGTAGGCCCCCAGCTGCAGGCGGTACCCCACGAAGCCCAGGGCCTTGTAGTGGGTCCCGCCGGCGCCGGGCTGGTTGTAGGCGGCCACGGTCCGGAAGGGGATCCCCGCCGCCTCGTAGACCCCGTCGGGCGTCACCGCCCTGAGATTGGGGAACTGGGAGAGGTAACCCAGGCCCGCGGTGGGCGTCACGATGACGGTGCCGGCCTTCACGATCTTCGCCAGGTCCGCCACGACGAGGTGGTCGGGGTGGGGGTGGGTGAGGAAAATCACGTCGGCTTTCCGGGACACCAGGAGGGGAAGGTTGATGGGGTCGAAGTAGAGGGTCTTCCCCTCGTACATCACCCAGAACCCCGCGTGGTAGATCTTGTGGATGGTCCCCAGGAAGGTGTCGAGGCCGGGGTCGGGCGCCCGGACGCCCGTCCGGAAGGCGGGGGTGAAGAGGAGCCGGCTGACGCCGTATCCCGAGATGTTGATCCCCGCCAGGTTGGCGGTGGGGCAGGAGACGATCACCCGCTCGATCTCCTGGAAGGTGTGGCCGGGGAAGAGATACTCCAGCATCATGGCCAGGCGGGAGCGGGCGCCCAGCGGCACCGTGTTGGCGGCGACCACCGCCCCGTTCTTCACCGCCGTCAGGCTCAGGGTGATGTCGCTGTCGGAGGGGTTGTAGACGGCCAGCCCCATCCACTGGACCCGCCCCGCCACGTAGCCCGGGTAGTTGTAGGTCAGCTGGGTGGCGGCGCTGCCGGTGAGCAGGAACTCGGCGGTCCCCTTCTCCGTCTTGTGGGTAAAGCTCTGGCGGACGAAGGTGAAGCCGCCGCCGGCGTCCACGGTGCCGCAGTCGGGCATGTCCGCGGACGAGGAGGCGTTGAGGTCCA
Organism: Acidobacteriota bacterium; assembly: GCA_018001935.1. Classification (NCBI taxonomy): domain Bacteria; kingdom Pseudomonadati; phylum Acidobacteriota; species Acidobacteriota bacterium. The sequence continues at coordinate 7,768 of JAGNHB010000043.1, read as the reverse complement.
GCACCACCGTCCGGCCGCCGTTGACCGTCACCGGGAGCTGGCGCAGGAGTGCCCCGGAGCGGTAGAGACGGACGCTGGCCTGGACCTGGACGGTCCCCGTGTTGTCGAAGACCAGACGGTTGGCCAAGGCGTTCGGGTCGTCGCCCATGTGGGACATGTAAAGCAGCCCGCCGGGGGCGGCGCTCTGGGCGCGGGTGAAGAGGAGCCGCTCCGTGTTGAAGCCGGAGATGTTGAGGCCGCAGAGGGGTTGGCTGGAGCTGGCCTTGATGCGGGCCACCTGCCGGAAGTCCACGCCGGTGACCACGGCGTCGATGAAGCGGACGAAGGTGTTGCGTCGGCCGATGACGTGGGTGCCCGAGCCCAGCAGGACCCCGTTGGCGTCGTAGGCCTCGAAGGTGGCCGTGGCGTCGGTGTCGTCGGGGTTGAAGGCCGCGAGGCCCATCCAGCTCAGGTTGGCGGCGTCGTAGTTGGGCAGGAGGTAGTGGAGGGTGGTGTGGGTGGCGCCGTCCACCTCGAACTCGGCGATGCCGTTCTCGGAGCTGACGAAGGCCTCCTTCACCACCACCCGGCTGCCGCTGTAGACCACGTGGGCGCAGGTCCCCGCCAGAAGCGGGACACTGGCCTGCCGCCCGGCGGGCACGGTCAGGGCCTGGGAGGACACCGTCGCCCCGTTCTCGTAAAGTTCGATCATGGCCTTGCAGGGCTGATCGCCGCCGTTGTCGATGACGAGGGTGGTCTGCCAGCCGTAGTTGGGGGCCACGTGGGGCATCCACGCCTCCAGCTTTTCGGCGAACTCGTAGGTGACCAGCCTCCCGCTCGCGCCGTCGGCCAGGTAGACGATCCCGCTCTCCACCGCCACGTCCCGGGCGTCGTAGGTCTCGTTGGCGTCCACCAGGAAGGGCGCCGAGGGGGTGGAGATGTCGATCACCTTCACCCCGGCCGTCCCGTCGGCCACGTAAGCGTAGCGGTCGTCCGCGAAGACCCGGTGGGCCTGCCCCGACGTGTCCAGGGACCCGATGACGGTCATGGCGGCCGGGTTCGTGACGTCCACGATCTTGAGGCCCACCTCCCCGATGGCCAGGAAGGCCCGGTTGCCCAGGACGAAGACCCCTTCCACGTCGTCGACGGTCTCCCAGTGGCCGGCGACGGTGGGGCTGGCCGGGTTGGTCATGTTGAGGGCATACAGGCCGTCGTGGTTCACCACGTAGAGGTAGGCCCCGCCCCAGCAGGCGTGGTTGAGGGTCCCCAGGGCCGTGTAGGTGCCGATGATGCCGGGGGCGGCGGGGTTGGAGACGTCCAGCGCCTTCATGCCGTTGCCGTCGTCGGTGAGGACGGCGGTGCCCCCGCTGGCCGTCACGGTGTCGCACGCCCAGGCCGGGACGGGGGTCTGCCCTGTCAGTGAAGGGGCGGCGGGGTTGGTCACGTTCAGGCAGAGGAACTCGGTGATGGTGTTTCCGGCGGTCAGGACGTAAGCCGTGTTCCCCGCCACATGGACCCCGCGCATGTAGTCCAGGTCCTGGGGGATGATGGCATTGTGCTTCTCGTAGCGCGCCAGCTGGACCAGGGCGGCCGGGTCGGCGGCGTCCATGATCCGCAGGCCCCCGCTGTCGTGGGCCCAGTAGACCTTGCCCCCGGAGAGGAAGAGGTCGTGGGACTGCCCCGAGAAGTTCCACCCCCCGAGGGCCGACGGGGCCGCCGGGTTGGACACGCTGTAGATCTGGAGCCCGTGGGTGGTGTCGGCGACGTAGGCCTTGCCGCCCGCCACCCAGACCCGGCGGGCGGTCCCCGGCGTGGCGGCGCCGCCGATCTTGTGAAAGGTCGACGGGTTCGACGCGTCGAAGACCGAGAGGTCGTCGTCGGCCAGGTAGACGGTGGTCCCCTCCACGAAGACGCCCTTGGGGTTCCCGTCGATCTGGATCTCGTGGTAGACCTCGGTGGGGGCGTAGGGGTTGGATACGTTGAGGATCAGGTACTCGTTGGGGTCGGCGAGGTAGGCCAGTCCGCCCGCCACCCAGACGCCGGAGGTTTCCCCGTCCGTCAGGAGGGCGGAGGCCTGGACGGGGTTGGCGGGGTTCGAGACGTCGATGATGCGGAAGCCCTGGGGCTGCACCACGTAGGCGTACGAGCCCGCCACGAAGACGTCCAGGAGTTCGCTCCCGGTCTCGAACCACGCCTTCCGGACGGGGGAGAGCGGGTTGCTGATGTCCACCACGTGGAGACCCCACGCCGCCACGTAGGCGTACTGGCCCGAGACGAAGACGTCCCGTGCATCCCAGATGTCGCCCAGGCTCGACATCACCTGGGGGTGGAGCGGGTCGAGGATGTTGACGATGCGCAGCCCCCCCTCGTCCTCGGCCAGGTAGGCGTAGTTGCCGCTGATGCAGAGCCCGTGGGTGGGGTTGCGGGTCGACACGCCGGCCACCTTGACGGGCGCGGCGGGGCTGGAGACGTCGAGGATGTCCATCCCCGCGCCCAGGGCGGCGCAGTAGGCGTAGTTTCCGACGACCTGCACGTCCTGGTAAGGGCCGGTCCCCCACTCCCCGAGCTTGGAGAGGCGGGGGCCGCCCTGGGCGGCGGCGGCGGCGCAGAAGGCCGGGATCAGGACCAGCGCGGCGACGAGGCGAGGGAACGGCATGGCGGGCCTCCGTTGAGGTGAACTCCCCTCATTCTAAGGCGGTAGGGGCGTATTCACAAAGCTTTTTTCCCGTTCCGGTGACCGCCGGCACGATTCGCGGCTTCTACGACCCCGGCGCGGAGATCCCCCGCCACCTCTTCCGGAAAAGACGTTCCCCGGGGCCTTCCGATTACACCCCCCGGAAAAATGATGAGCCCGCAAGCAGTCTGTTCTGCCCGCGAATCACGCGAATGAACGCGAATCAGAAATCAAAAACCAATAGATTTTATTCGTGTTATGAATTCGTGCCCATTCGTTGTATTTGCGGGAAATCTTCCTTTCGCGCCTTATTACAAAATTATTAAAAATGATGCCCTCGCAAAAAGTCCTGGTTGTGATCTCACAGAGGCACAGAGGCACGGAGAAGAATCGTAAGGATTGTTGATTCTATTAAATACGATTTGCATTTCTCCGTGCCTCCGTGCCTCTGTGAGAGAAAAGGACTTTTTGCGAACGCATCAAAAATAGCGGGCAACCGACGCTCCTTTCGTTGCGGATTGTCAGAGGGCCAGGCCGGCAAGGTAATCGCCGACGGGGTGTACACGGATCTCTCCGTCGCGGAGTTCCCGGGTTTGATGCTCGGAAAGCAACAGGGCCGGAACCCCCGGGAATCGTGCGGAGAACCAGCGGAGTTGGCGGGAGGGCTCCCGGGAACTCCGCTTGACCTCCATCAGGGCCTCGAGCCGGTTCTCTCGCGCCAGGGCGAAGTCGACCTCCCGGCCTTCCCGCGTCTTCAGGTAATGAAGGGAGACCGCGCTGCCGGTGGTGTCGTGCAAATGAGGAGAGGCTTTGAGCAGGCAGACCGCGACGAGGTTTTCGAGCCGGACCCCCTCGTTCCCCCGGACCAGGCCGGTGTCGTCGAAGTAGAGCTTGGGTTCCCGCAGGAGCGACCGTCATCTTGTGAATTTCATCGAAGACGACGAGATCGGCATCGGGACGCCAGAGACCCCGCTGGATGACCCGGCGGTCTTCCGGGACGTCATGATTCAGGTAAACCGGTTTCCGGAAAGCGCCCATGAGTTCCTTGGCCAGGTGTGTCTTGCCCACCTGGCGCGGACCGGTGAGGAACACCCTTTTTTCCTTCAGATCGCTGAGGATGATCTCGTACTGTAGTCGTTTCATGGTGGCGATCTCTCAATGCTTTGAGAAAAAATCAAGACTTTTTGTCAAAGCCTTGAGATTTTGTCAGGCACGGATGGGTCCCGGGAAGGGCCTCGAACACGGGAACAAGCGATCGTTCACCATCGAAGGACTTCGCGGTCCGCTTCGAATTCCGTTCGTGTTTTTCGTGGGGTTCGTGGTTTAATTCCGTCATCCCGTTTCGGGGTGAAAGCGGATGCCGTCGGTCCTGCTCATCAACCCGCCCGTGGCCAAGCCGTGTGAACCGCCGGCGGGGCTGGTGCGTCTCGCCGGGTTCCTCGCGTCGAGCGGTGTCCCCGTCACCGTGTGGGATGCCGGCCTGGAGGGAGTGCTTCACGCCTTGGCCACGGCGCCTGCCGGGAGCGACACCTGGACCCGGCGGGCGGCGCGCAGCCGGGAACGCCACCTCGCCCTGCTGCGCTCCCCCGACGGCTGCCGGAACCGCGCGCGGTACGCCCGGGCCGTGGCCGACCTGGAGCATCTGGCCGGCCGGGCGGGTGAGGGGAGCGGCTTCACCCCGGGCCTCGCCGACTGCACCCACGCGGAGCTTTCCCCGGCCCGTTCCCGGGACCTCATCCGCGTGGCCGAGAACCCCGGCCTTTTCCCGTTGGCTCCCTTCCTGCGCCGGCGGCTGAGCGAACTGCTGGACACCCACTCCCCGGAGTTGGCGGGGGTCTCCCTGACCTACCGCAACCAGGCCTTCGGGGCCTTCGCCCTCCTCGGCCTCCTAAGCCGGGAGTGCCCGCGGCTGCCGGTGCTGGTGGGCGGGGGGCTCGTGACGTCCTGGTCGGCGCGGCAGCCCCTGGACCGCCTCTTTGCGGGCCTTGCCGAGCGCTTCGTGGCCGGCCCCGGAGAGCCGGCCCTGGCGTCCCGCCTGGGGCTGACGCCGGGTCACGGACCGGGGGTCTCCGACCCGTCCGGGTTCCCGATGGACCGGTACCTCGCGCCGGGGACGGTGGTCCCCTACGGCCCGTCGTCGGGCTGCTGGTGGGGCCGGTGCCGCTTCTGCCCCGAGACCGCCGAGGGGAACCACCATCACGCCCTGCCGGCCCGCAAGGTTGTGGCGGACCTGCAGGCCCTGGCGACCCGCTGGCGGCCGTCCCTCTTTCACCTGGCGGACAACGCCCTCTCGCCCGCCCTCCTGGAGGCCCTGGCCACGGACCCGCCCGGCGCACCCTGGTACGGCTTCGCCCGGTTCACCGAGGCCCTGGCGGAGCCGGGCTTCGCGGCCGCCCTGGCGGAATCCGGGTGCGTAATGCTCCAGCTCGGCCTGGAGTCGGGGGACCCGGGCGTGCTGGAGGCCATGGGGAAGGGGATCGGTCTCGAGACCGCCTCCCGGGTGCTGAGGACCCTTCACGGGGCCGGCATCGCCACCTACGTCTACCTCCTGTTCGGGACCCCTTGGGAATCCCTCGCAGAGGCCCGGCGCACCCTGGATTTCACGGCCGCCCACGCCGGGACCGTCGGCTTCCTGAACCTGGCCCTCTTCAACCTGCCCCTCGGCTCACCCGACACGGCCGCCCTCGGCCTCCGGCCCTTCTCCGAGGGCGACCTCTCCCTCTACGCCGACTTCGACCACCCCCGGGGCTTCGGCCGGGCGGCGGTGCGGCGCTTCCTCGACCGGGAGTTCCGGGCCCACCCGGCCGTGCGTCCGATTCTCGCGCGAACGCCGCCGGTCTTCACCTCCAACCACGCGCCGTTTTTCGCCATGGCGGACGCGAAGGCACAGGGGAGAGCCTGAAAGGACCAAGAGACCAAAACGACCCAGAGGACCCAAAGGACAACCCGCCCGGGAATGTCCCGAAAAACCGCCCATTCCCCACCTTCCATGATTTCTTGAATCTCCCATGCCTCCCATGCCTCCCATGCCTCCCATGCCTCCCATGCCTCCCATGCCTCCCATGCCTCCCATGCCTCCCATGCCTCCCATACCTCCCATACCTCCCATACCTCCCATAATTCCCATAATTCCCATAATTCCCATAATTCCCATTCTCCCCTCCCCCCAGCGGCGCGACGGCCCCGCGAAAACCCGACGCGGCCCTGGGGTTTTACCGACCGACCCCGCCATCGACGCAGGGCTCGAGCCCCGCGTGGTCTGCCTGAACCGCGGCGCCCCGCCTGGCCCCGGTGGACGGCGTGGGGAACCCCCGGTTCGCCCTCGTCTGGACGTATCTCGCGGCCCCGGTGGCGGGAGACCTCAAACCCGTTGACATTTTCGCGCACCGGTTGGATAATCCGGCCGTAACGGGGGCCAACCTTGAGATTTTCAGCCATTCCCGTGTTTTGCCTTTGGAAGGTGTGACGCGTGCCTCGGCCGCGGGCGCCGTAACCGCCGTCGCGATCCGGCTGAGCCCGAAACCGCATTGAAGAGGTGTTCATCATGATCCATCGCAACCGGTCCGCAAGCCTTCGGGTCCTGTTTTTCAGCCTGGTCCTGCTGACGGCCGCCCTTTCCGTGGCCGTTCCCGCCGCCGGAGGCCCGGGAATGCCCGATCCCAAGGAGGCCCCGAGTTTTCTGGAGGATGCCCGGGCGGCCCGAGCCGGTCAGGCCGGGGTGCTCCTTGAACGGTTGTCCGTGGAACCGGACCCCAATGTCCGCCGGCACTACTTGGCGGACCTGGCGGTGGTGCCGGTGGAGGAGTCGTCGAACGCGGCCCGGGGCGTGGCGGACCTTTTCCGGGGCGAGCACGACGAGGCCGTGCGGCGGGAGATGGTGGCCACCGTGATGACCCTGTGGGAGCACGGGGGGCTGCCGGAGCCGGACCGGGAACGCTGCCTGGATCTCGCCGCCGCGGCGATGGCCGCGGACCCGTCCTGGGGCGTCCGGCTCGAGGCCTGCGTCCGCCTCGCCCGCGCCGGGATGGTGGACCTGACCGTCCCGCGGCGCGTGATCGAGGACGGGGCCCCGGTCGACGACGCGGCCCTCGATGCCCTCGCCGCCGTCCTGCACATGGTGCGGACACCGGACGCGACGGCGCTGCTGGAGAGGATGGCCCGCCTGCGGGCCCGGCCGGCGACGGCGGTCCGGGCCCTTTGGTATTTGGCTCAGGCAGGGTCTGTTTCGCCGGACCGCTACCTGGGCGCGCTTCGCGGGACCCTCGGCGCCGGTCCTCTCGACCCGCGCTGGGTCTCCCGGGCAGTGCTGTCGCTCCAGGCGTTCCCGCAGCGGTTCCCGGACTGGGCGGCGGAAGCCTTCGCCCTGCGGCGCGACCTGCGGTCCCGACTCGCCGACCACAGCCCGGAAGCCATCCTGATGGACCGCTTCGCCGAAGCCATGGAAGGGCGGGAAACGACGCTCGCCGCCTACGACCGTAACGCGGCGTACACGTACGCCTCCACCTGGTGGAACGGCTGCAACCACGACTGCGGCTCCGCCTACTCCGACTGCACGCCCTGGTCCTACTGGGGCGGGGAGTGCTGCGGCTACCCCAGCCAGGGCGGCGACTGCGCCAACTTCGTCTCCCAGTGCCTCCTGGCCGGCGGGCACCCCGACCTGAGCGGCGGGACGCCCTGCCGGGGCTACCCGTGCGGCCGGGAGGAGATCGGCGCCAAGAACCTGGGGGACTGCCTGGTCCAGAAAGGCTGGACCCGCACCTGCGGCTACCTGCAGGCGCCGCCCGCCAACATCGCCGTGGGAGACGTCATCGTCTACCACTCCGGCTCGTGCACCGACTACTCGGCCCATGCCACCTTCGTGATGTACGTGAGCGGCACCGACGTTCGCATCGCCTGCCACTCCTCCTGCCAGTGGAACGTGAGCTACACCTACCTGTCCGGTTCCAAGCCCTACTACGAGTGGCTCCACTGCAACCTCTCCCCGGCGCCCGACCCGGTGACGCGGATCGCGGCGAAGGGGACGGGGGCGGGGTCGTTCCAGGTGAAGCACAACGACAACGAGGGGGTGACGTACAAGCTGAAGTACTCGGTGAACGCGGACCTGAGCGGGGCGAC
>JAGNHB010000042.1 GCA_018001935.1 Acidobacteriota bacterium | reverse complement strand
GGGTTAGGCTGCAGGCTGCAGGTCCGGAGGGACCGGCTTCCACGAGATGGCCGCTCCAGGGGGTGACAGGTTGACGTCCGAGCCGGTTTTTCAAGCTGCTCTTGCGGCCGCTGGGCCCCTCGGGCGCTGTGTCGTGGAAGCGCGCGGCGGCGGGGAAGACCTCCCCGGCCCCGTGGTCTACTGGATGAGCCGGGACCAGCGCGCCGCGGACAACCCGGCCCTTCTCGCCGCACAGCGCCTGGCCCTGGAGACCCGCCGGCCCCTGGGGGTCGTTTTCTGCCTGGACCCGAAGTTCCCCGGCGCCACCTGGCGGGCGTACGATTTCCTGATCCAGGGGCTTTCGGCGGCCCGGCGGGACCTGGCCGCCCGGGGGATCCCCTTCCTGCTGCTCGACGGGGAACCGGACCGGACGCTGCCCGCATTCTGCGAACAGCGGGGGGTGAGCGCGGTGGTGACCGACTACGACCCCCTGCGGGTCAAGACGGCCTGGCGGGCCGGCGTGCGCGACCGGACGAAGGCCGCCTTCCTCGTGGTGGATGCCCACAACGTGGTCCCCGTGCACCTGGCTTCGGGGCGGAAGGAGGTGGGCGCCCGGACGCTTCGTCCGAAAATCACCCGGTTGCTGCCGGAATTTCTCGTGGAGTTCCCGGGGTTGGAAGACCACCCCTTTCCCTGGACACCCCTGCCGGATGCCCCCGAGCCCCTGGAGGTTCTGCGCCGCCTGTCGGTGGACCGCGGGGCGGGGCCCATCTCCCGGGTGGCGCCGGGCGAGGCGGCCGCGGCCGTCGTCCTCCGGTCCTTCCTGCGGGAGCGGCTGCCCCGCTATGCCGACTCCGCTTCCGACCCCAACGCGGGGGCGGTGTCCGGCCTGTCGCCCTACCTTCACTTCGGCCAGATCTCGCCCCGGCGGGTGGCCCTGGCCGTTCAGGACGCCCCGGCGCCGCCGGGAGCGAAGGACCGTTTCCTCGAGGAGTTGATCGTCCGCCGCGAACTGTCGGACAATTTCTGCCGCTTCGAACCGGCGTACGATTCCCTGGCTTGCGCCCCGGCCTGGGCGAAAGCCACCCTGGACGCCCACCGTGCCGACCGGCGCCCGTACGCCTACGACCTCGCCGCCCTCGAGAATGCCCGGACGCACGACCCCCTCTGGAACGCCGCCCAGGTGGAGCTGGTCCGGAGGGGGGGGATGCACGGCTACCTCCGGATGTACTGGGCGAAGAAGATCCTGGAGTGGAGCCCCACCCCCGAGGAGGCTTTCGCCGCGGCGGTGGAACTCAACGACCGCTACCAGCTCGACGGCCGGGACCCGAACGGGTATGCCGGGATCGCCTGGTCCGTCGCCGGCGTCCACGACCGGCCGTGGCCGGAGCGCCCCATCTTCGGCAAGATCCGCTGCATGACCCTCGGCGGCTGCCGCGCGAAGTTCGACGTGGACGCCTTCATCCGTTCCGTCGTCGCCTCCTGAACCCCGCGGAAAAAAGAGTGCGGATATCCGGTTGCGGGGGGAGAACGGGTGATGGATAATGGGCGGTCTTCCGCCGGTCTTCCCCGGGGAGGCCGGCAGTTTCGTTCCCGGGAGGAATAACAAGATGAAGCGAGTCATCCTGGCCCTCGTGGCCCTGTCCGGCCTTCTGGGCGCCGTCGCGGTCTTCGCGGCGGGCAAGCGCGCCTGCACCATCGCCGACCTCTACCGCTTGAAAGGGATCGGGGACCCCCGGATCTCCCCGGACGGCCAGCGGGTCCTCTTCACCGTGTCGGAGAGCGACCTGGCGAAGGGCAAGTCCGTGACCCAGGTCTGGGTCGTGGACGCCGAGGGGGGCGAGCCGCGGCAGGTGACCCGGGCCGAGGCGTCCAGCCGGGCGCCCCGCTGGTCGCCGGACGGCCGGTCGATCCTCTTCCTGTCGGGCCGCAAAGAGGGGTCCCAGGCCTGGGCCCTCCCGGTGGAACCCGCGGAGGCGCGCCAGCTGACGAAGCTCTCCACCGGCGTCGATGCGGCGGAGTGGGCCCCCGGCGGCGCCACGGTGTTCTTCACCAGTTCCGTCTTCCCCGAGTGCGGCGCCGACGACGCCTGCAACAAGAAAATCCAGGACGGCCTCGACAAGGGCCCCCTCCAGGCCCACCTGGCCGACCGGCTGCTCTACCGCCACTGGACGGACTGGGCCGACGGCCGGCGCTCCCACGTGCTGTGCGTGGACGTGAAGACGGGCGCGGTGACCGACCTGACGCCCGGGGACTACGACTCCCCCGCCTTCTCGACCGGCGGCCGGGGGTACGACCTCTCCCCGGACGGGAGGGAGATCTGCTTCGTGTCCAACCGGGAGGCCGACGAAGCCTCCACCACCAACACGGACCTCTGGACCGTCCCGGTCACCGGGGGTGAGCCCCGGTGCCTGACGGCGGACAACAAGGCGTCCGACACCGCGCCGCTCTACTCCCCCGACGGGAAGTACCTGGCCTACCTGGCCCAGGCGGTCCCCACGTTCGAGGCGGACCGGTTCCGGTTGATGGTCCTCGACCGGGCCACGGGCGAGCGCCGGGAAGTGACCCGCCACTGGGACGACTGGGTGGGCGAGTTCCGGTGGGCGCCGGACTCGAAGTCCCTCCTGTTCACCGCGGACGTGAAGGGCCGGACGGCCTTCTGCCGCGTCCCGGTGGAGGGCGGCAAGCCGGAGAGCCTGGTGAGGGACGTCCACGTCCGGGCCTGGGACCTGGACCCCACGGGGCGCTGGGCCGTGATCGTGAAGGACGCCGTCGGCGAGCCGGCCGACCTCTATCGCTGCGACCTGGCCGACGGCACGCTGAAACGCCTGACCACGCTCAACCAGGCGGTCCGTGACGAGGTGGACTTCCGCCCGGCCGAGGAGATGTGGGTCAAGGGGGCGGACGGCGCCGACGTGCACGTCTTCGTGGTCAAGCCCCACGGTTTCGACCCGGCGAAGAAGTACCCCCTGATCCTCAACGTCCACGGCGGGCCCCAGATGATGTGGGCCGACGCGTTCCGGGGCGACTGGCAGGTCTACCCCGGCGCAGGTTACGTGGTGGCCTTCCCCAACCCACACGGTTCCACGGGTTACGGGCAGGCCTACACCGACGCCATCTCGAAGGACTGGAACGGGAAGGTCATCGAGGACGTCCTGAAGGTGACGGACGCCCTGGCGGCGCTGCCGTACGTGGACCCCGACCGGATGGGGGCCATGGGGTGGAGCTGGGGCGGTTACGCCATGATGTGGCTCGAGGGGCAGGCCACCCGTTTCAAGGCGCTGGCGGCCATGATGGGCGTGTACGACCTGCGTTCCATGCACGGGGCCACGGAGGAGCTGTGGTTCCCCGAGTACGACCTGGGCGGGGTGCCGTGGGAATCCCCGATCTACCGTTCCCAGAACCCCTCGGAGCGTGTCGCGAACTACAGGACCCCCTGCCTGGTGATCACGGGGGAGCGGGACTACCGGGTGCCCTACACCCAGAGCCTCCACTTCTTCACCGACCTGCAGAAGATGAAGGTCCCCTCGCGGCTCATCGTGTTCAAAAACGACGGCCACTGGCCGGATGCCGTCAAGAGCATGCCCTTTTACTACAACGCGCACCTCGACTGGTTTCACACCTACCTGGGGGGGGCGCCGGCGCCCTACGACATGAAGCGGATGTGGCGGAACCAGGCCTTCGAACCCGCGGAGGGCGGGAAGGACGGCGGGAATGCCCGCTGAGCGCACCGACCGGGACCCCGCACGCCACCCCGGCATCCCCGAGGTCCGCGCCTTCACCCTCCCCAACGGCCTCGGCCTGCTGGTGGCCGAAGACCACGCGCTCCCCATCGTCTGCTCCACCATCTGGTACCGGGTGGGGGCTCGTGACGAGAAATCGGGCGAAACCGGCATCTCCCACCTGCTGGAGCACCTGATGTTCAAGGGGTCGCGACGGTTCCCCAAGGGCGCCATCGACGCCGTGACCCTCCGCCTGGGCGGCCACGACAACGCCTTCACCTCCTACGACTACACCGGGTACTACTTCGCCTTCGCCTCGGACCGGTGGGAAACCGCCCTGGACATCGAAGCGGACCGGATGACAGGCCTCCTCCTCGACCCCGGCGAGTTCCGGATGGAGAAGCAGGTCGTCCTGGAGGAGTTGTCCATGGGCGAGGACAACCCCTGGGAACACCTCCGGCGGAACGTTCTGTCGCTGGCCTTCCGCCGGCACCCCTACCGGAACCCCATCATCGGCTGGCGGGAGGACCTGGAGCGGATCACCCGGGCCCAGGTCCGCCGCTGGTACCGGGATCACTACCACCCGGCCAACGCCTTCCTGGTCCTCTCGGGGGACGTGCAGGCGGACCGGGCCCTGGAAGCGGTCGAGAAACGGTTCGGGGCCCTTCCCGGCCGCCCCGTGAAGGACCGGAAGCTGCCACCCGACCCGCCTCCCGACGGGGTGATCCGGTTCACTTCCCACATGCCGTCCCACGGCGCGAGGCTTCTCGTGGCTTTTCACGGGCCGTCCACGTTCGGGGCGGACCTTCACGCGGCCAACATCCTCCAGTACATCCTGTCGGAGGGGAAGACCAGCCGCATCTACCAGCGCCTGGTGGAGAAGGACCAGACGGTCTCCGCGGTCTCGCTCTCCTTCGAGGACATGATGGACCCCTCCCTGGTGAGCCTCTCGGCCGAGATCAAGCCGGGAGTGCCCTTCGAGGCCGTGGAGGACGCCGTGTTCGACGAGTTGCGGCGCGTGGCGGAGGACGGGGTCGCCGAGGCCGAACTGGAGCGTGCGCGGCGCCAGCTCCTGGCCGACTTCATCTTCGAGAGCGAGGACATCGTCAACGTGGCCGTCAACCTGGGCGTGTACGAGTGCATCGGGTCGCACGACATCTACACGGGATTCCTGGGCAAGGCCCTCCAGGTCACCGCCGGGGAGATCCGGGAGACGGCGGGGCGCATCTTCACCCCGGACCGGTGCGTGATCGGGCGGATGGCCGCCAGCCGGAAGGGCGTGGTGGTCGGCGGGCCTGCCGGGGAGGACGAACCGGAAATCCCGGGACCGGTCTTCCGGTGCCACTACCGTGACGGGAACCCCGAACGGCCCGCCCCGGCGCCGGCGCACCCCCGTGCCGGTCACGGCGGGCCGCGGGTCCACCTGGACATCCGGGAACTCGTCCTGGACAACGGCCTTCGGGTTTTCCTGTGCCCGATGCCCCGCATCCCCGCCGTCTACGCCTCGGCGATGGTCCTCGCCGGCGGGCGGGAGGACCCCCCCGGCCTCCAGGGGATGGGATACCTCCTGGGCAACCTGCTGGACGAGGGGACCAGCCGGCACTCCCACGCCGAGATCTCGGCCTACTTCGACGAACGGGGCGGGGTCATGGAGAGCTTCGCCACCCGGGAGTCGGCCGGGGTGACGTTCAAGGTCCTGTCGGAGGATTTCCCCCGGGCGTTCGACCTCCTGGCGGAGATGATCTTCGACGCCAGCTTCCCCGAGGACCGGCTGGAGCTGGTGAAGTCGCAGGTCCTGAGCCGCCTGGCCTCCATGGAAGACCGCCCCGAGTACCTCGGCGCCAGGGAGTTCAATCGCCTGGTCTACGACGGCACCCCTCTCGCCCACCCGCTGGCGGGTTACAAGGACACGGTGCCAGCCGTTCGGCGGGAGCACCTGGCGGACTTTCACCGGAAGTGGTTCCACGCGGGGAACGCACTGTTGACCCTGGTGGGGGACTTCGAGCCGGATCGGATGGCGGACGTGGTCCGAGAGCGGCTGGGGGCCGTCCGCCGGGGGGAGCGGCTGCAGCGGGTGGAACTCGGTCTCCGGCGGCAGCGGGCGGCGCTGGGGGGGCGGATCCGGGTGGACGACCGGGAACAGCTGCACCTGTTCCTCGGGCACCTGGGGATTCGCCGAACCGACCCCGATTACTACCGCCTGCTGGTGATGGACATCATCCTGGGCGGGGGGCCGGGCTTCACCTCGCGGATTCCCCGGAAACTCCGGGACGAGATGGGGCTCGCCTACACCACCTGGGCGGGGATCTGCTCCTCCGCCGGCCCCGACCCGGGGACCTTCACCGCCTACATCGGCACGTCGCCGGACAAGCGGGACCAGGCCCTCGAGGGGATGCTGAGGGAAATTCGGGCGATCCGGAACGACCGGGTGTCCGAGGACGAGCTGAAAGCGGCCAAGGACTACCTGACCGGGAGCTTCGTCTTCAAGTTCGAGACCCTTTCCCAGGTGGCCTCGTTCATCCTGGCCGCCCACGTCTACGGCCTGGGCTTCGACTACATCGACCGGTTCCCCGAACTGGTGGGGGCCGTCACTGCGAGGGGGGTCCGCGAGGCGGCCCGCCGGCACCTCGACCCCGACGCGACGACCCTGGTGGAGGTCGGGCCGTAGGCGCGGGTAAGGCTGAAGGCTTTTAGGCTGAAGGCTGTTAGGCTGAAGGCTGTTAGGCTGAAGGTTGTTAGGCTGAAGGCTGTTAGACTGAAGGCTGAAGGTCCGGAGTCATTTTCATCGGTATCGGTATCGCAATCGCCGTCGCTATCGCATCGCCGTCGCAATCGCAGTCGCAGTCGCAATCGCCGTCGCAATCGCAGTCGCAGTCGCAATCGCGGTCGCAATCGCGGTCGCAATCGCGGTCGCAACCCTCGATCCACCCCCTTCCTTGCGGAGTGCGGCGCGAAGGCTGCCGGAGCGCCGCTTTGATCGCGCCGCGCAGGTCGCCGGAGCGGCGCGACCCCGACGCGGCGGACGGTGCTGACGGGGCATGCCACACGAGCCGGCGCGATAGCGGTCTTCCCTGGCGAGATCACGGTCCGGTTTCATTGCGGTCTTGGCGCCCTGGCGAGAGCCGATCCGGATCCTGATCTCGCCAAGGCGCCAAGCCCGCAAAGAAAAACGAGTTGCCGGGGATGCGGCCAGGGGGCACGAAAGCTGACCTTCACCGGGTCGCCCCGCCTCCGGGAGGAAGCTTCCGGAAGGTCTCTCACAAAGGCACAGAGGCACGGAGAAGAATCCTGAGGTGAATCGCGGCTGCCGTGAACATCATGCCCCGGCCCCGGATGCCTGCCCGTGTATTCCGTGGTTCCCTTTCCGGATGATCCGGACGGGGTGGTCCCCGCCGGCCGGCCGGCCGGAACGGGGTTCAGAGGGTGATCTCGTCGAGCCCCAGGGCGTCCTTTTCCCGGATGGCCTCCTCGTCGATGACGCGCAGCGCCTCGAGGACGATGGCCATGTTGGAGCCCCGGAGCGTCTCGGGCGGGTTTTCGGGGAGTTTCGGGTCGAACATGAAGTCGCCGCCCTTGAGCCGTTTCAGCTCGATGATGGCGTGCTGCCCGATCTTCTCCTTGAAGATGGCGTGGAACATGTTCCCGTCGTTGAAATAGACGTGGCCTTCCCGGTCGGCGAAGCGGATGCGCAGGATCCCGGTCTTTCGGGCGGATTCCAGCATCTGGATGACGTCCTCCAGGCCGATCTCCTCGAGTTTTCCCCGGATCAGGTCCATCTTCCCGTAGGATTCCTCGTCGAGCGCCAGTTTCAGCCGCCGCATCTCGTGCCGGACCCACTCGTTGCTCTCGTCCAGGTTGAGCCACTTCTCCAGGAGCTGGTAGGCCTTGCGGTTCTCGCTCTGCCGGACGAACATCTCGTAGAGCTTCGGGTACAGTCCCTGGACGGCCTGGATGTCGCCCACGTACATCTTGAACTCGGCGAGTTTCTGCAGCGCCTGGGTGTTGCCTTCGTCTTCGGCCAGGATCCGCTGGAGGATGTCGGTCAGCTTCCCGCCGTACTCGTGGTAGCGGGACAGGTCGAGGATGCCGATCATGTCCATGGCCAGGCCGTACCGCTTCTTCTGGATCGCCCGTTCGACGTACTGGAAGAGGATCTCGTCCCCCTTGGGGGAGATCATGAAGTGCTTGTGCAGAAGCCCGATCAACTCGTCCTTTTTCTCGAGTTCGAAGAGGAGGCTGATCCGGTAGGGCATGAGCTGGGGGTCGGGGTCCTCTTCCCCGAGCCCCATGCTGTTGAGCAGGACGAGGGCGTCCTCGTGGCTCCCCAGCTTGACCAGCGCCTGGAGGACGATGAGGCTGACCTCCCGGTTGTCGGGCTCCGCCTGGATGATCTCGTAAAGGTGCAGGCAGCACCGGGCGAACTCCCCCCGCTCGAAGTACTTCTTCCCGGCCGCCAGGTGGCAGTCCCGGGCGCGGCCGGTGAGTTTCTGCTTGTCGTAGTGGTCCGCGAGGATCTCGAGGGCTTCCAGGTTGTCGGGGGCGAGCCGGGTGACCCGCTCCAGGAAATAGATGGCCTTGGAAGGGTCCGTCTTGCTCTTGACCTTGGCGGCCTTGAGCAGGACCTCGACGGCTTCCCGGGTCTTCTCCTTCTGCTGGTAGATGTCCGCCACCGTGGTCATCAGCGTCTCGTTCTCGGGGTCGTGCCGGAGCATCTTGTTGTAGACGGTGATGGCCTTGGCCCACTCCCCGCTCTCGAGGTAGAGGGCGGCGGCCCGGTCCAGGCACTGGAAACCGACCTTCTTGTTCCCCAACTGGATCAGGAGGTCCCCGGCCAGGCCGAGGGCTTCCTTGTCGTCGGGCTTGCGCGACAGGATCTTGCGGTACTTTGCGACGGCCTTCTCGAGCTTCCCCTTCGCCACGCAGTGGGCGGCGGATTGCATGAGGGCGTCACGGTCGAAAAATAGCATGGTTCACCTTTCCCCGCGGGGGGCCATCAGGGAATCTTGACCGGGAGTTCGAAGTAGAAGGTGGAACTGACCCCGACCTCGCTCTTCGCCCAGATCTTGCCGCCGTAGTGCTCGATGATCTCCTTGCAGAGGAAGAGGCCCAGACCGTAGTGGTCGGCGGATTCGTTTTCCGCCGGGCGCTGGTAGAAGCGGTCGAAGATGTGGGCCAGGTGCTCCCGCTCGATGCCCTGCCCGGTGTCGGCGCAGGAGACCACCATGTACCGGTCGTTGTAGACGGGGTCGTACTGGACACTGATTTCGATGTGGCCGACGGGGGTGAACCGGATGGCGTTGTCCACCAGCTGGTTCAGCACGAAACGGACCTTCTCCTTGTCGACCTTGGCGAAGAGGTTCCGCTCGGGGAGGTGTTCCCGCCACACGAGCCCCCGGGAACGCAGGATCGGCTGGAAACCGTTCCGCAGCTCGTCGATGATCTCGCGGATCGGGAAGACCTCGTCGACGAAGTCGGCGGATTTGAAGTACTGGCGCGAACCCGAATCGAGACCGTCCAGGATCCGGTTGAGCTTGGACGATTCCTCCCGGAAGACTCCGACCACCTTCTCGATATTATCGGGGTTGCTCGAGCCCACCTTTTCGACGATCCGCGAAGCCATCAGCATGGAGGAGATCGGCTTGCTGATCTCGGTCTTGAAGTCCCGCATCCGGGCGTCGCGCTGGATCTCCATCCGCATGACGGGGTCCAGCATGACCCGGAGGTTGTTCAGCTTCATCTGGACATCCTGGTTCCGGAGCCAGACGGACTTGAGTTCCTCCCGGAGCTGGGCCGTCGCCTTTTCGACCTTGGCGTCGACGTCGCGGGTGCTCTCCATGAGCTTCCGGACGAAGAGCTTCTTCTCGAAGGCCAGGGACATGGTGGTGGCCAGCCGGGAGAGGAAGAGGAGGTCCTCGTTGCCGTACGCCTTGAGGACGCTCGACTCGTTGATCATCTGGTAGACGTTCAGAAGGCCGTAGCCCGTGCCGCCGGCGTGGAGGGGGACGCTCATGAAGGCCATGATCTTCATGCGCTTCAACTCGTCGGCGAGGGCGATCCGCTGCTTCGGCGGCATGTTCTGGTCTTCGTAGGAGAAGATGTTGAAGCAGACCGGTTTGAGGGAGTTGAAAACCTGCAGGGCGAAGGACTCGTTCCCCCCGAGCTGGATGTTGGCCAGGGGGTCCCGGTTGAAGCCGGTGAGGAGGCTGTCGCTGAACCGCCCGGCGGAGCGGTTGAACTCGAGCAGGGACCCGTAGGAGGTCTGGAAGGTGAGCAGGATGGACTTGAACATCAGCTTCGGGAGGTTCTCGGGGTCGAACTTCTCCGTCAGCGCCTGGTTGATCTGGCTCAGGATGGTGAACTCCCGGTTCCGCTGCTCCATCTGGTTCTTGAGGGTGTTGAGCTCGTTGTAGAGCTCGACCATCTCGATGTTGGTCTCGACCGCCTTTTCCAGCAGCCGCGCCTGGGAGATGTCGTCCCGCCGCTCCAGCACCTTCACGCTGTGCGTCCCCGTCGCGGACGGCTTGGCCGCCGGCGGTTCCTCCGCCTCGCCGGAGGCGGTGCCGGAGGGGCGGATCTTGCGCTGGTAGGTGTCCAGGACCGCCTCGAAGCTCCGGTCGATCTTGTCCTCGATCTCGGCGATGGAGAAGTCGGGGAACTCCCGGTTGAAGGCCTGGAGCACCGCCATGATGGCCGCTTTCAGCGTCTGGAGGACCCCCACCCCGGTCACCGCGATGGCGCCGAAGGAGGGCACGGACCGCTCGTTGAGGATCCCGTCCATCTCCTCGACGGGCAGGATGTCCTCGAGGTCCTGCTTGTTGTACTGGTAGACCAGGGGGATCGTCTTGAAGTCCAGCTTGTTGGCCTTCAGGTTCTCCCGCATGTTCTCGAAGCTCTCCCAGTTGTCGTCCTGCATCTTCCGGGTGGAGTCGGCCACAAAGACCACGCCGTCCGCCTTCCCCAGGACCGTCCGCCGGGTCTGGTTGTACTTGACCTGGCCGGGGACCGTGAAGAGCTGCATCTTGACGTTGTAACCGTTGATGACGCCCAGCTCCAGGGGGAGGAGGTCGAAGAAGAGCGTGCGGTCGTCACCGGTGTTGATGGAGAAGAGTTTGACTTTCTGGTTGGGGAAGAGGACCTGGTGGATGTAGATCAGGTTCGTGGTCTTTCCGCTGAGGGCGGGCCCGTAATATACCACCTTGAGCTTGATTTCCTTGTCGACGTGGGAAATTTGCGCCATGCGGACACACTCCCTCGATGCATTCTAAACGTTAATTATATGAAATGGATCTTCAGGGAAACAAGGGAAAAGTTCCGCTTTCCGTGAAAAATGGGCCGCGGCGGGGGGAAAGCGGCCGGCTCCCCTTCAGCGCTCGTCCATCCCGGGAAGCAGCGGGCCCTCGTCCGGGAAGAACAGGGTGTCGCCCCCCCCGGGTTCCGCGGGGCCCTCGCCCGGGCCCTCGTCGGCGAAAACGTCGCCGCTGGCGGCGATCCCCTCCAGTTTGGCGTCGAAGAGGCTCTTCTGCTTCATCTGGTCGGCCTTGTCGCCGAAAATCTCCTCGAACTCCTCGAAGGTGGGAAGGTCCTTGAGGGAGGAGAGCCCGAAGTGGAGGAGGAATTCCCTGCTGGTGCCGTACTGCATGGGGGAGCCCACCACCTTCCGTCGGCCGCGCGGGGCGATGAGCTTCTTCTCCAGCAGGGTCTTGACGGCCCCCGGCGACTTCACGCCCCGGATGGCCATGATCTCGGGGACCGTCACCGGCTGTTTGTAGGCGATGATGGCCAGGGTCTCGAGGGCCGCCATGGAGAGCTTGAAGCCGGGCCGTGACTTGAGGAAGCGCCGGACCGGCTCGTGGTACTCCAGCCGGGTGGAGAGCCGCCACCCTCCGGCCACGAGGCGGAGGGTCACCCCCCGGTCGGGCGCCCCGAAGTCGGCGGCCAGTTCGTCGAGGGCCGCCTGGAGGGCCTCCCGAGGCGTCTGGGGGAAGGCCTCGGCCAGCTGGTCCGTCGACACCGGCTCCTCGGAGACGTAGAGGATCGCTTCCAGGGTCGCCTTGAGGGCCGCGTCGCTCATGAGACCCTCTTCTGGCGGCGGATGATGAGGATGTCGTCGTCGAAGCCTTCCTGGCGGACCAGGACGTCCTTCGTCCGGACCAGCTCCAGCACGGCGATGAACAGAACCACCACGTGCAGGCGCGTGACGCCCTCCCGGAGGAAGCTGGAGAACCGGATCGTCTTCCGGTGCCGGAGGATCTGGCGGATCTGGTCGATCTTCTCCGCCACGGTGACGGCCTCCCGGTCGAGTTCCACCACCCGGCGCTCCTCCAGGCGCTGCAGCACGCTCCGGAAGGCCCCGACGAGGTCCATGAGGGAGACGCAGACCAGTTCGTCGGCGTCGGGCGCCACCTCGCCGAGGCGCGAGACGGACCAGGTCCCGGCCTCCAGTTCCTGCCGGGTGTACAGCTCCTGGGCGGCCTCCTGGAACTTCTCGTACTCGAGGAGGCGGTCCACCAGTTCCTTCCGCGGGTCCTCCACGGCGTCCTCCTCGCCTTCCTCCTCGGGGTCCGGCGGCAGGAGCATCTTCGACTTGATGAGGATGAGGGTGGCCGCCGTCTCCAGGAACTCCCCCGCCACGTTGATGTTGAGTTCCTGCATCGCCTCGAGGTAGGACAGGTACTGCTCGGTGATGAGGGCGATGGGGATGTCGTAGATGTCGATCTCCTGTTTGCGGATCAGGGTCAGCAGGAGGTCCATGGGCCCCTCGAAGAGGGGAAGCCGGATCTCGTTCCGGTCGCCGTGGATGACGATTTCGGTGCCCGGTGCGGCGGGGCCCGCCTCGACCGGCGGGGGCAGGGGGGCGGGGGCGAGGTCCGGCATCAGGTCAACCAGGTGAAGAGTTTTTCGTGCCCGGGGAGAAGCATGATCAGGCTGTTGACGAAGCCGATCACCGGGCGGAAGACGAGGCCGGTCAGGCCCAGGTAGAACAGCAGCAGGATGGCGATGAAGCCGAACTGGCGGGCCTGGTTGTACATCTGGCGGGCTTCGTAGGGCAGGAAGTGCTCCAGGACGTGGCTCCCGTCGAGGGGGTGGATGGGGATCAGGTTGAACAGCATGAGCAGGAGGTTGACCAGGGTCCCGTGCCAGAGGATGATGGCGACGGGCTGGGCGATGCCTCGGTTCATGTCCTCCGGGGCCGCGCTCAGGAAGACCGCGAACGCCGCGAAGAAGAAGCCGGCCAGGCACAGGTTGCTCGCCGGCCCGGCGATGGAGACGAGCATGTTGTCCCGGGAGGGGCGTTTGAGGTGGAGCAGGTTGACCGGCACGGGTTTTGCCCAGCCGATCAGGGGGAAGTGGGTGAGGATGGAGATGATGGGGAAGAGGACCGTCCCGAAGACGTCGATGTGGGCGATGGGGTTGAGGGTCACCCGTCCCAGGAGCCGGGCGGTGGGGTCGCCGAGGCGGTTGGCGGTCCAGGCGTGGGCGCACTCGTGCACCGAGAGGGAGAGCAGGAGAACGGGGTAGCCCAGCAGGAGGGCTTGCCAGTCGATGGTGGATAGGTTCATGGTCCGGTTTCTCCCGATGCGCGGTTCCGCGGGGTGCTCGAGCTTCCGGCGGGCTTGGTGAAGCCGCTTCCGGCAACATCCGGGGAAAGTATCACAACGGTGCCGGATCCGCAATCTCTTTGCGGGGGGAACCGGGAGCCCTTCGCCGGATGATGCCCGAAAGGACGAAAGGACCAAAAGGACTTAAGGGACTTAAAGGACGGCAAGGGGGCAAGGCGGAGGGTCGAGGGATTAAAGGCGCAGGGAGGCAAGGCGGAGGGTCGGGGGATTAAAGGCGGCAGGGGGGCAAGGCGGAGGGTCGAGGGATTAAAGGCGCAGGGAGGCAAGGCGGAGGGTCGGGGGATTAAAGGCACAGGGAGGCAAGGCGGAGGGTCGAGGGATTAAAGGCGCAGGGAGGCAAGGCGGAGGGTCGAGATTCGGGGTTTTCCTTCCCTGCTGTCCTTTGGGTCCTTTTGTCCTTTCCAATTCTCCTGTCGACTTTGCCGGGGTCGCTGGGCGAAGAGCGGCCACAGGAGAACGGGGGAGCGAGAACGTTGCCGATGGAAAAGGCGATGGCGATGGCGAATTCCGATACCGATACCGACCCCGATACCGACCCCGATAGCGATACCGATACCGATACCGACCCCGACCCCGACGTGAACCCTCCGGACCTTCAGCCTAACAGCCTTCAGCCTAACAGCCTTCAGCCTAACAGCCTTCAGCCCAACAGCCTTCCCCCTGGCGTCAGAACGGTTGGGGTGTGAAGAGCATCTGGCCGAGGCGGCGGATCATCTGGAGGGTCGCCTGGCCGATCAGGTCCATGCGGGCGACGTCCCGGATGCGTTCGGCGGCGCGGTCGAGTTCCGCCTCGGAAAACACGGTGTCCCACAGCCGGCAGGCGTCCACCAGGGCCACCAGGGCGGCGTCCCGGGGGTCCGGGATCTCGTCGGAGAGGAGGAGCCCCCGGAGGCGGCCGCGGACTTCCTGGGTTTCCTTTCCCTCCCGCTTGGGGTAGCGCCGTACGGCGAACACCCAGAGGATCCGGCGGTCCACGACGCGGAGGACGCCCTTGTGCACCAGGCGGTCGAGGATGCGGGTGCGGATCTCCCCCGCCCGCAGGAAGAGGGTGTCGAGCCCGTCGGTGATGGGGGTGTCCTCCCCGAGGGCGCGGAGGTCGCCCAGCGCGGTGTCGAGGACGGCGTCGCCCGTGGGGCTGGGGTCCACGACCCGGAGGACCTTCTGGTCGTTGTCGATCCGCCCGAGGAAGGCGAGTTCCATGAGGACGGCGGCCCCCAGGGCGTTCTCGAGGGAGAGGACGGGGAGTTCCCGGAGCGTTCCCTCGGTGTCGTCCAGGGCCAGGAGCAGGATCTCTTCGGCGAACGTCAGCATGGCGGGCCTCCCGTCGGTTCCGGTCTCGCCTCCATCATAGCCGACCACCCGCCGGGATGCAAGCGCCGGGCGCCGCTACCGCGGGGTTTGCGGCATGGGGGTTGCAATTTCCAGGGTTTTCTGGTTACCTGCACTCAGCGCCCGGGTGCGTTCGCACCGGGGCGACGCGAGGCGGGAGGAGGACGGGATGGCGAGGTTGACGGACCCGACGGGGCGGCTCGACGCGGAAGGGGCGGAGACCCTTCGCCGGATGACCGAGCGGCGGAAGGCGGTGGGCGCGGGGCTGCCCGGGCCGTACGGGCCGCTGTTGCACCAGCCGCACCTGGCGGAGCGGGTGGACGACCTGGGGTTCTACCTGCGCTACGCGTCCCGGCTGCCCCGGGACCTCTACGAGTTCGTCGTGCTCTGTTTCGCCCGGCGGCACCGGGTCCCCTACGTCTGGGCGACGCACGCGGGGCCCGCGGCCGCCGCCGGTCTGGGACCGGACGTCCTCGACGCCCTGCGCCGCGACGACCCGCTCCGGGTCCCGGAGCCGTACCGGACGGCCGCGGCCGTGGCCGAGGCCGCCATGGCGTACCGCTCCCTGGCCCCCGACCTCCAGGCGGAGGCCCTGGAGCGCTTCGGCGCCGCCGCGTTGGTGGAGATCGTCACCCTGTGCGGGTTCTACGCCATCATGGGGATGGTGGGCCAGGCGTTCGAGCTTCCCCTCCCGCCCGGGACGGACGCCCCCTTCGCCCCGGAGTGAAAACGGCCCCCCCCCGGCCCCGGCCCGCCCCGCATTCCCCGGGAACAGCCGCCGGGGTGAGCAATACCTGGAGAATGCGACCGCTTGCCGACGCGCGCGGCTCTGATCGTGGGCCGAAGGGGGGGACGATCCCGCGGCCGTTGCGATGATCGTCAAAGCGGTTGCATCCCGCGGCCGGGTCGTTTACACTGCCGCTGGACACGCCGCGTCTGCCCGGGCGGCGGGCGCATCGCGGAAAACGCACCGGCGCCGTGCCCCGGCGCTGCGGCGGACAGGGGACGCATGACGGCACACCGTTTCATCCTGCACCTCCTGCTGGCCCTCCAGGCCGTCGGCCAGGCCTTCCCGGCCGGTCTCGTGCTGTGCCGTGAAGCGGACGGGACGGTCCGGGTCGAGCCCACGGGCGGGGGCTTTTCGGGGTCGGCCCCATGCGGCCCGGCTTCCTGCGCCGGCTGGTGCGGCGACCCCCGGGCGAACCCGTCCGACCGGGGCACGACGACTCACCCCGTGATCAGTCCCGCCCTCGCCGGCCCCGGCGACGGGGATGATTGTTCCGACCTCTCTCTCCGCCCCTTCCCCGGCCTGCACCGGGCCGGGCCGGCGCCCGCCGCGGGCCCCGTGACGCCCGGGGCGCCCGTGTGCGCCGCGGTCCCGGGCGGGGCCCCGCCGGACACCGCCTTGCCCCGGCCCTCGCCGCCGGGCGGCCCTCCCTTATCCCACGCCCCCGGCAATCGAATTCCCCCCCTGCGAATCTAATCCGAATGAGCGGCGTGTGCCCTTCGCGCATGGCCGTGTCCCACAGGCTGAAGCCCGGGCCAGGGGCGCCCTCCACGGGGCCCGCACCCGCCCGGGACACCGGTTCGCGTCCTCCCGCACGGCCGGTGTCGCCGGTTCGAGAGGGGAGCTTGCGGAGGAGTTGACGAATGATCATGCAGCAATGGGTAAAACCGGTCCTCCTGTCCATGATGCTGGCGGCCGCGCATCACGTCGGCTTCCCGGCGGGGTGCCCGACGGTCCGCGGTCCGGCCCCAGAGTACCGGCGGGCCCTCACCTGGCCGGAGGCGGCCCGCCGGGTCCTGGAGCGCCATCCCGGCCTGAAGGCGGCGGCGGAGGAGCCGCGGGCGATGGAGGGGCGGGTGGTCCAGGCCGGCCTGAAGCCGAACCCGGAACTCAGCTTCGAGATCGAGAACGTCCTGGGGACCGGTGAGGTGGGCCTGGGGGCCTCTGCCGAGGCCACCGCCGTCTACGCGCACCGGATCGAGGGCGGCGGAAAGCGCTCCGCCCGCGTCCGGGCGGCCGAGGCGGAGCGGGACGCCGCGTGCCGGGAGGTGGAGGCCCGCCGGGCCGAGGTGGTCGCGGAAGCCGCCGCCGCTTTCGTGGACGTCATGCACGCCCAGGAACGCTTGGCCAACGGGCAGGTCCTGCTCGACCTCTCCCGGCGGATCCACGAGACGGTCCGGATCCGGGTGGAGGCCGGAAAAGACTCACCGGTGGAAGAGACCCGGGCGGCCGTGTCGCTGGCCTCGGCCCGTCTCGAGGTGGAGAAGGCGAACGGGGAACTCCGGGCGGCCCGGGACCGCCTGGCCGGCCTCTGGGGGGACGCGGAGGCGGACTTCGACGGGGTGAGCGCGCCGTTCCGGCTCCCCGAGGCTGCACGCGCCGACGTGCCGCCGGCGTTCGAGGGCAACCCCGAGCGGCGAAAGGCCGAGGCCGTGCTGGCAGCCCGCGAGGCCGCCGCGGCCGCGGAAGCGTCCGCCGCGAGAACCGACCTGACGGTGAGCGCCGGGGTCCGCTACCTCAATGACGGCAAGGGGGTCGCCCTCGTGGGAGGGCTTTCCATCCCCCTGAACCGGTACGACCGCCGCCAGGGGGCCATCGCCGAGGCGAAGGTCCGGGTCGAACAGGCGCGGGCGGAACTGCGGTCGCTGGAAGCGCGACTGCGTTCGACCTGGCGGCGGGCCCGGCACGCCCTCGACCTCGCCTGCCTGGAGGAGCGGAACCTTTCCGGGGTCATCCTGCCCGGCTGCCATGCAGCCCTCGAGTCCCTCCAGGAGGGGTACCGGCTGGGCAAGTTCGATTTCCTGGCCGTCCTGGACGCCGAGCGCACCCACCTGGACGTGGAAATGCGCATCGTGGACGCCGTGGCGGCCGCCCTGAAGGCGGCGGTGGAACTTCACCGGCTGTCGTCGCCCGACGGGGCGCCCGACCCTTATCGCTTCCTGAACGCCGGCGAGGAGGTGACCCATGACTGAGGGACGCGTGCCAACCCGGGAATCGAACGGGGAAACGATTGTAATTCCGTTGATTGAACCATCGCCGGAAGGGCGACGGGACGTTTCGCGGGGTCGTGTGACCCGGCGGTGGGTGTGGTTGATCCTGGGCGGCTTCGCCCTGCTGGGCCTGGGGGTCCTGGCCGGTCTCCGCCTGGCCGGCCGGCCGGCGACGCCCCTCGCCGGCGCCGCTGAGCGGGACCACCCGGACGAGAACGGGGCGGAACACGCGGACCACGACCATGAAAAAGACGACCGGGAACTCGAACTGGACGAAGCGACGATACGCCGTTACGGCATTGCCGTGGCGACGGTGGAGGAAGGTTCGGACCCGGTGGCGCTGGACCTGGTCGGGGAGGTCCGGATGAACGCGGACCGGATCGCCCAGATCGTGCCCCGGGTGTCGGGGGTTGTGCGGGAAGTCCGGAAGAACCTGGGGCAGACGGTTCGACGGGGGGAGGTGGTGGCCGTCCTGGAGAGCCGGGAGCTGGCGGACCTCTTCGCCGGGTACCGCGCCGCCCGGCAACGGGCCGAGAAGGCCCGGGAGAGCGTCCAGCGGGAGGAGCAGCTGCAGGCGAAGCGCATCTCCGCCCGCCAGGACCTCATCGACGCCCGGAATGCCCTGACGGAGGCGCAGATCGAACTCCAGGCCGCCCGGCAGAGGCTCCAGGCCCTGGGGTACCCCGACGGGGAGATCGAGCGACTGACCGCGGCGGAGGATGCGCCGGTGACGCGGTACGAGATGACGGCGCCCTTCGACGCCACCGTCATCGAGAAGACCGTCAACCCGGGCTCGGTGCTCCGGGACGACACCCCCGCCTTCCGGGTCGCGGACCTCGGGACCGTCTGGGTCGACCTGGACGTTCACCAGAAGGACCTGCCTTCCGTCCACGTCGGCCGGGAGGTGATCCTGTCCGGCGGTCCGGGCGCCCCGGCGGTGACGGCCCGGATCGCCTACATCGAGCCGACGGTGGTGGAGCAGACCCGGACGGTGCATGCCCGGGCGGTGATCCCCAACGCCGGCGGGCGGTGGCGCCCCGGCCTCTTCGTCACGGCCCGGATGGTGCTGGCGGAGAAGGCCGGCCCCGTCCGCCTGCCCGTTGACGCGGTCCTCCTCGTGGACGGCGCCCCGAGCGTTTTCGTTCGGACCGAGAAGGGTTTCCGGCCTCAACCGGTGAAGCTGGGCCGGGTCATCGACGGGAAGCAGGAGATCCTGGACGGTCTCCGCCCCGGCCAGCGGTACGCCGCCCGGGGGGCCTTCACCCTGAAGTCCGAGCTGAACAAGCCCGAGTCGGAATGCGCGGGGCACCACCATGATTGAAAAACTGATGGGGGCTTCCCTCCGCAACCGCGTCCTGGTGCTGTTCGTGGTCCTGATCGTGGCGGGGTTGGGGGTGGTGGCGATCCGGGACCTTCCCCTGGACGCCTTCCCGGATGTCACCAGCGTCCAGGTGGAGGTGATGGTGAGCGCCCCCGGGCTCTCGCCCCCGGAGATCGAGCGTGCCGTCACCCACCCCGTGGAGACGGCCATGCGCGGCCTTCCGGGGCTGGAGACCCTGCGGTCCGTCACCAAGTACGGCCTGGCGGTGGTCACCCTGGTCTTCGAGGACCGGACCGACATCTACTTCGCCCGGCAACTGGTCTTCGAACGCCTGTCCTCGGTGTCGGAAACCCTGCCCGACGGGGTGAAGGCCGAACTGGGGCCGGTGACCACCGCCCTGGGCGAGGTGTACCAGTACACCCTGGAAGGGCCCCCGCCGGCGCCGGGGGACGACCGGGTCGCGGAGCTGACCCGGCTGCGCACGCTCCAGGACTGGGTGGTCTCCCCCCTGCTCAAAGGCGTCCCCGGCGTCAACGAGGTGAACTCCTTCGGCGGGTACATCAAGGAGTACCAGGTGCTCCCGGAACCGGAGAAACTCCGGAAGTACGGGCTCGCGTTCCAGGACGTGACCGAGGCCTTGCGGGCGAACAACCTCAACGTCGGGGGCGGTTTTGTGAACCGGTCCTCGGAGCAGTACATCGTCCGAGGGATCGGCCTGCTCCGGGACGAGGCGGACATCACCGCGGTGGTGGTCAAAACCCCCCACGAAGGGGTCTCCGTCCGGGTCGGCGACGTGGCCCGGGTGCAGGCCGGAGCGGTCCCGCGCCAGGGGCTCGCCCTGAAGAACGGCGCCGAGGCCGTGGGCGGGATCGTCATGATGCTCAAGGGCGAGAACGGCCTGGCGGTGGTGCGCCGGGTCGAGGAGAAGGTCCGGGAGATCAACGGGGGGAACGTCCTGCCGGAGGGGACCCGGATTCGGCCTTTCCACACCCGCTCGGGCGTGGTGGAGACGAGCGTCGCCACCGTCCTGCGGACCCTGCTGGAGGGGGCCGTCCTGGTGGCGATCGTCCTCTACCTGCTCCTGCGCAACCTTCGGGGGGCGCTGGTGGTGATCCTCGCCCTCCCCCTCTCCCTCCTGCTGACCTTCATCCTCATGCGGGCCCTGGGGCTGGGCGCCAACCTCATGTCGCTGGGGGGGCTGGCCATCTCAATCGGCATGATCATCGACGCCACCATCATCCAGGTGGAGAACGCCCAGCGGCGCCTCGGCGAGGAGACGGACCGCTCCCGGGCCGGGACCTCGGCGGCCGTCCTGAAGGCGGTCCTGGAGGTCCGGCGGCCGAGCATCTTCGGGGAACTCATCATCGCCCTGACCTTCGTGCCCATCGTCACCCTGCAGGGGATGGAAGGCAAGATGTTCTCCCCGCTGGCGTTCACCGTCGCCGTGGCCCTGCTGGCCTCGCTCCTCCTCTCGATCTTCGTCGTCCCTGTTCTCTGCGCGACCTTCCTGCGCCCGGGGGCCGAGCGCCGAAACGTCCTGCTGGAGGGGGCCCGCTGGCTCTACGAGCCGCTGCTCCGCCACGGGACCCGGCACCCCTGGGTCCCGCTGGGAGTCTTCGGGGCCCTGGTGGCGGGGGCGTTGCTGCTCATTCCCCACCTGGGGACGGAGTTCATCCCCGTCATGGACGAGGGGGCCTTCGACATGGATTTCCAGCTCCTCCCCGGCGTTTCCCTGGAGAAGGCCGGGTCGGTAGCGGCGGAAGTCCACCGGCGCCTGATGACGTTCCCGGAGGTGGACACCCTCGTGTCCCGGACGGGGCAGACCGGCATCGCCCTGGAAGCGCGGGGGGTCGACAAGACCGGTTTCGTGGGGTCGCTCCGCCCCCGCGCCGAGTGGACCACTGCGAAGGACAAGGGCCTGTTGATGGCGAAGATGCGGAAGTCCCTCGAGGACATCCCGGGGATGGCGTTCAGCTTCAGCCAGCCCATCCAGTGCCGGATCGATGAACTGGTGGCGGGGACCCGGGCCCAGGTGATCCTCAAGCTCTTCGGGGAGGACCTGGCCGTGCTCCGCGCCAAGTGTGCGGAGATGGCCGTGGTCCTGTCGAAGGTCCCGGGCGCCAGCGAGATGGTGGTGGAGAAGGTGGCGGGGCAGCCCTACCTCGTGGTCCGCGTGGATCGGGCCCAGGCCGCCAGCCGGGGGCTCTCCCGGCGGGAGATCCTGGAGACCGTGGAGACGGCCATGGCGGGGACGGCGGCCACGCGGGTCTACGAGGAGAACCGGGCCATCGACCTCACGGTCCGGCTGCCCGAGGGCTTGCGGGGCTCCGTGGAGACGCTCCTGGGCCTTCCCGTGGGCACGGGGGGCGGAACGTCGGTCCCGCTGTCGGCCGTGGCCTCGGTGGAGCTGGAGGAAGGGCCGGTCCAGATCAGCCGGGAAGGCGGGCAACGCCGGATGGGGATCGAGGTGAACGTCACCGGGCGGGACATCGGGGGGTTCGTCGCCGAGGCCCGGGAGCGGATCGACCGGGAGGTGTCCCTGCCGCCCGGCTACACCGTGTCCTGGGGCGGCCAGTTCGAGAACCAGCAGCAGGCCGTGCGGCGGCTCTCCCTGGTCATGCCCGCGGTGGTGCTCCTGGTGCTGCTGCTGCTGTTCATGACCTTCCAGGCCGCCCGGCCGGCGGCGCTGGTCTTCCTGAACCTTCCCTTCGCCCTGATGGGCGGCCTCTTCGCCCTCTGGCTCTCCGGGCTGTACCTGTCGGTGCCCGCGTCGGTGGGCTTCGTGGTGCTCTTCGGCGTGGCCGTGCTCAACGGGCTGGTGCTGGTTTCCCGCGTCCTCCAGTTGCGGGAGGGGGGCGGCAACGTCGCGGACGCCGTCCTGGAAGCCTGCCGGAACCGGCTGCGGCCCATCGTGATGACGGCGTCCATCACCGTCTTCTCGCTGGTCCCCATGCTCTTCGCCAGCGGTCCGGGGGCCGAGATCCAGCGACCCCTGGCCGTGGTGGTGGTGGGGGGGCTCGTCACCTCCACCCTCTCGACCCTCTGGGTGCTCCCGGCGATGTACCGCTGGTTCGACCGCAAGCCCCAACCCGGGTAAACCGAAAAGCGAACCACGGAATCGTGGTTCGCGGTTTGTTTCCGGTTTCACTTGCCGGGTGTTTGCGGCGGTGTATAATGAAGCGACCTGCGACTCCTGCCGCCGTGCCCGCAGAACAATCCGCCGGAGGTGAGTATGAACCGGATGCGTTGGTGTTTCGCCGTCGTTTTTGTCGTGGCCTTCGGTGCCTTGAGCGCCATTCCCGCCGGCACGGACGAGCCTCCCGCGCAGGAGAAGGCGCCCCCGCCGGGGAACGCCGCCGACAAGCCCGCGGTCAAGCCTGCCGACAGGCCCGCGGTGCCCCTCCTCAGCCTCTCCGGCAGTGACGCCCAGCCCATCGTGCGGCGTTTCGACGACGGGGTCGACGTCCTCAACGAGATGACCGACGCCTTCCGGCGGTTGGCGACGGAGCTGAGTTCGTCGGAGAGCCCGGCCGAATTCGCCGCGGAGATCGAGCGCTTCTGCGACGCGATGGAGAAGTTCCAGGACCGGATGGAGCAGTTCCGCATCACGCACCCGGAACTGCAGAACCCCCGCAACCGGGACGCCGCGAAGGAAGTGCTCCCGGCCCTCGAGGAGTTCCAGAAGATCATCAAGGAGATCAGCAGTTCGGACGCCGCCCGGGCCGTGGACCGGAAGTATGCCCGGTTCCGCTCGGACCCGGCGGTACAGCACGCCTACAAGCGCATGCAGGAGCAGATGAAGGAATTCGGGGAGACGAAGCCGACCCCCCAACTGTCAGGAAGGCCCCACACGGAATAGACCGGATCCTGACCACGAACCACACGAACCACACGAAAGAAGCCGGATGAAAACGGGGGGGCGTGAGGTCGGCAGAAAAAGCCCCCTGACTTCGCTTGGGTAATGTTGAGGTCGGCGATGGGTGCAGGATCGATTCCGTCGGTTAAGACCCGGGCGACGCCGGCCGCCGGAACGTACGACGTCCCCGTCCGGTTGGCGGACGAGGCGGCGTGCACGGAAGCGGAGGGGCCGGGGAAGCGCTACGCCCTGTGGTTCCAGGGGTGCTCCCTGCGGTGCCCGGGGTGCGCCAACCCGGGGATGCTGGACCCGGCCGGGGGGTACGGGGCCACCGTCGGGGACGTGGCCGCGCGCCTGCGGGCGGCCCGCGACCGGCACGGCCTCCGCGGCGTGACCCTCCTGGGCGGTGAGCCCTTCGACCAGCCGGAGGCCCTGCGGGGGATCGTCGCCGCGGCCCGCGGCCTGGGCCTGGACGTGCTCCTCTTCACCGGCCACACCCTCGAGGCGCTCCGGGCACGCCGGGACCCGGTGACGGACGCGGTCCTGGCCGGCACCGACGCCCTGGTGGACGGGCCCTACCTGGCGGAGCGTCACACCGACCGGCTCTACCTGCGCGGGTCCGACAACCAGCGGGTCCATGTCCTCGGGCCCGGGCTCGGGCCCGGGGATCTCACCGGGCCCAACCGGCTGGAGGTCCGCGTCCGGGACGGCGAGGTGGAGATCACGGGCTTCCCGGGCGTCCTCGGGCCCTACGCCGACTGAGCCTGGCCGAGCCTCAGAATGATCTCTCACGGAGGCACGGAGGCACGGAGCCGGACGCGTGGCCGTTACCGAGCCGGTCTCTTCGAGCTTCATGAATGATCCATGACATGGGGGCGGTCGAGCGATGCCTCCGTGCGATGGGAACTGTGTCTTCCCTGTGCCTCAGCTTTCCGTTGATTCGGGATGCCGACGCGGGTAGGATGGAGGGAAGGAACCGGATGGCCGATCGGGGAGGGATCGTGGGATCGATCCAGGTGATCGTGGAAGGAGTGGGCGGGAACCCGAGGACGGAGGGAGCGCCGTGAGCGCCGATCCCTGCTTCGCCCTCCCCCTGAACTCCCTGCGGGAAACCACGCTTCGGCGGATCGGGCATCACCGGGACCTGGCCGACATCTTCCGGGAGCCCGGCTTTCGTCCCCGCCCCGGCCACGATTTTACCGCGCCCAGGACCTCGCCTTTCGACGGCCTTCTCTCCCTCACCGCCGCGGAACTCGCCGCGTGGGGCGAACTGCTTCGTCTCCTGATGTTCCACTACCTGGCCAGCGCGGAGCGCCTGGACCGGGAGCGCATCCCGATCCCCCGGCCGGCCGGGGGGTACGAGCGGGTCCCCTTCTTCGCCATCCCGGCGCCGACGGCCTTCTCCGACCGCTTTCTCCGCAGGCTGGCCACGCGCCTCTTCACCGCCGACGCGGCGAAACCCCCCGAGGCACCGGGTTACGCAGGCGGGCCCACGCTCTGGGAAGCCGTGGCGGGAGAACTGGCCCACACCTTCTGGGAGTGGGCGCCGGGCCGGGCGGTCCCCGGTACTTCCTGCTGGAACCCCGCCCTCACCGACCCGGAGACCTACCCCTCCGACGGCCGCGTGAAGGGACTCCTGCCCGAACCGGAGCCGCCGGCACGCCGCTGGGCCCGCAAGCTGGGCCTGCCCTCGCTCCCGTCCCCCGACACCTCCCACCGGGAACTGGTCTTCCCGCTCCTCAAGCGCACGTTCGCGGTCCGCGCCCGGCTGGCGATCCAGCGGGCGGCGAAGGCGAACGCCCTGCCGGAGCGCCTCGACGGCCTGGCCGGCTTCCTGGAGACCGTCTTCGCCTGGATGGACCGGGAAGGGCGCCACCCGCTGATGACCTTTTTCATCCCCTTCTACCTCGAGTTCGACCTGGGGGGGGCGCGGCAGGCCATCCGCGACGCCACCCAGACCATCCAGGACCGGAACGCCCTGTACGGCCGGCTGCGGGGCGTGTTCACCCCCCTGGCCCGGCTCCTGGACGTTCGGGTGGACCCCCTGGGGGACCCGCACCGCGACGCCAAGCGGGCCCTCTTCGAGACCCTGGACGACGGCCTTCGGGACCGGTTGGCGCACCGGATGGGCCAGCTCGACGAACTGGGGGGTGCCCCGTGAAGCTGATGCTGGACATCCGGATCCGGCGGCGCGGGAGCGTGCCCCGCCGCTGCGACGCCGCCGTCCTGAAGGAGGGCGCCCTGCGGCTGTTTCCCGCCCGCTGCCACTTCGCCGCCGTCTACTCCGCCTTCGGCGCCCTCCCCTTCGGGGACGGCCGGGTCGCCCTCTTCGGGCCGGGGATCGAGTCCTACTTCCCGCCGGAGGACCTGGAAGTCTGCTTCATCCGCTACCAGGGACACCCCGCCGTCCACATCCGGCGGGAGTTGCTCCCGGTCCCCGACTTCAAGCCGGACTTTCTGCTCTCGTCCGTCGAACTCCCCGACGACCCCGGCTACGTCCTGCTGGACGAGGGCCCGGACGGCGGCCTCGCCGTCACCTGTCTCCCGAAGCGCTTCCACCAGCCCCTGGGGGAACTGTTGACGTTTGCGCTCCCGGAGACCGTCGAGGCCGAGCCGCTGCGTCACCGGGAGCTGTCCCGGGCCTACCTGGGGTTCGGGCCCGTCCGTGCCTCCGCGGTTTCCGCCGCCGGCGTCCGCGAAGGCCCCCGGCCGAAACGGCCCGTTTCGCCGCCGCCCGCCGCCGGGAAGAACCTGCCGCCGTCGCCGGTCCGGCTGCCGGAGCCCGTTGACCCCCTGGAGGCGAAGCCCCTGCCGGCGGCCCTGTCCCGGGGACCCCTCCCGGGGGGCACCGCGGCGGAGATCGCGGCGCTGGCCGAGGACGACCCCGGCGCCTGGTTCGCCCTCTTCCTGAAGTTCGCCGGCCTGTCGATGGACGGGGAGGGGCGCGTCCGCTCGTGGATCGAGACCAACGCCCTGCAGGAGCAGGAGTTGCCCTCCACCCGCCTGGAGGCCCTGCGTGCCGACGCCCAGATCTGCCTCCTCAACGCGCTGTGGAAGGACCGGTCGCTGCTGGACCGCCTGCGGGGCGACACGGCCCTGCGGGCCTGGGTGAAACGCTTCGGCCCGCAGGTGGCTTTCCTGCTCCAGGAGGAGACGGGGCGGGAGGACCCGCCGGTGCGGCTCAACCTGAAGGCCCGCTGGAGCCACGTCTTCTTCAGCACCCGGGCACGGTTCGACTACTTCTGGGCCTTCGGGAAGCGGGACGAACTGCTCCGGGACCTGGAGGAGGACGGCCTCGCCTTCGGGACGGACCTCCCGAAGTTCATCGAGGAACTGCCGGTGGACGACCTCGTGAAGGTGTTCGGCCTCACGGAGCGCTCGCTCGTCGGCCAGATGAAGGCGGTGACGGGGCGGATCGACGCCTTGGGGGGAGACCCCGCCGACGACCGGCAGCCCGCGGATTTCCGGGACGGTTCGCTCAAGGAGGACGAACGGCCCGCCCGGGATCCGTACGACCGGCCCCGGCTGGAGGACTACCTGGATTCGGACCCCCTGGACGACGGGATCTACGACGATTTCGTGGACGCGCTGAAGCGGGTCTTTACCTTTGCGGGGGGCGAGCGGGCCGACCCGGCCCTGGCGGAGCGCTACTTCCGGTTCCTGGGCCGGGTGATCGACGCCTTCGGCACCAGCGACAAGATCCGTCGGTACGCCCCCATCCGCCTGGTCCGGCACGAACTGCGGCACAACCTGGTGCGCTTTGCCGCCGACAAACGGTTCCGTGACCCGGCCCGCGCCATCCTGTCGGTCATCCGCACGGTCTTCATCCCCAGGATCGTGAACCAGCGGGAACTCTTTTTTGCCCGGATCGTTCAGATCGCCCTGGAGCGGGCGGTTTACGAGGCCACGGGGGACCTGGGCGCTTTCCTGGCCTTCATCGAGGTCCTGACGGAGAGCCAGCAGGAGCAGCTGGGCAACGAGGTGGACCGGCGCGACGTCCTCATGGAGGTCCTCTGCCAGATGCTGCACTTCTCCCCGAACGAGAAGATGGGGATCGTCTCCCGGATCCTGGGGCGGCTGGAGCGGCTGGAGCGGCAGGCACTCTTCCCCACCCCGCGGCTCCTGGGCGAGGTCAAGACCAACCTGAAGCACTTTCTCCGGACCTTCTCCATGAAGCAGGAGGACTTCCGCTTCACGTGCCGCCGCTGGGAGAAGTGGCGGCTACAGAAGGTGGTCGAGGAGGAGCTGGCGGCGATCCGGCTCCGGGAATTCACGCTGAGGGTGTGACGATGGCGTTGAACGGATTCGACCCCGGGCGTTTCGAACCGGCCGTGCGGCTGGTGAGGGAGAACTCCTTCCACCGGCTCCGGCAGCCCTGCACCGTGCTGGCGGCGCCCGGGGCGGACGGGCTGGAGGCAGCCGTGCGCACCCTGTGCCTGTGGCCCCCCGCGGTGGCCGAACTGTTCGAGGGGCCCGACCCCCTGGTCCTCGCCCGTCCCGTGGGGGCCTACACGGTGCTGAAGCTCCTGGACGCGGGGGTCGAGACGTTCTATGGCGACGAGGGCGGGGCCTTCGTCCCCTGGGGGTGGCAGGCGCTGGCGGCGATGGAGTCGGACCGGCTGCTGCGCCGGGACGGCTCCGTGACCCGGCTGGACCGCCGGCAGGCGCGGAACCTGCTGGAGTCCGTGGTCCCGCGGCTCCCCCCGGTCACGGTGGCGACCCGCGGGGCGGAGCGGACCTACGGGGTGCCCCTGCGGCTCGTGCCGGGGCGGACGTCCCCGCCGTCCCTCCTGGTTTTCGACCCGGCGGACTACGAGGACCTCTGCCGGCTCCTGGGGCTCGACCGCCTGGACGCCGGCCCCGAGCGGGCGTCGCTGGAGCCCCTCGGGCTCTCGTTCCTCTTCGTCTCGACGCCGGAGGGCCGGCGAATCCTCCTCTTCGCCCGGGAAGGCTTCACGGGGCCGCGGGGGGAGGCGCTCTGGTCGCTGGCGCAGGGCCGTTACCACAGCGTCTTCGAGGACGTGGTCTACGTCCGGACGGGGCGGGTCCTCTCCCCCGAACTGCCGCCGGCGATCCTGCGGCGGGTGTTCGACGTGACGTCCCTGCACCTGCTGTGGGACGAGGGCGGCACCTGCCGCCGTCTGGAGGTGCGAAACGCCGTGGCGGGGCGCGGCACGCTGGACGACCTGGCGGAGCTGCTCTTCGCCCTGCGGGTGGGGGAGGTGCGGGCGTTTTTCAAGCCGACGCATTAGGCTGTAGGCTATAGGCTGTAGGCTATAGGCTGTAGGCTGTAGGCTGTAGGTCCGGAGGGATTCACATCGGGGTCGGTATCGGAATCGGTATCGGAATCGGTATCGGAATCGGTATCGCAATCGCAGTCGCAATCGCAATGGCGATCGCAATGGCGATCGCAATCGCAGTCTAGAGAGTTCAGACGGGTTCGGAGGGCTTCCCGTCATGGGTGGAATCGGATACAGCCGCCACCGGGATCGCGACGCCGGCGATTCCCATGGCGAGGAGGAGCGGACAAGCGGTGATCGAGGAGGAGTGGAAAACCGGTGAGCGAGGTGAAACCGTGACCATGTCGAACCGGTATTGCGCCTATCCCGAAGGGATAGAAGATATTAGCCGGTGGGTGCTCCGCCGGAGGCGGTGCTCCCACCGGTCAGGGACGCCTCTGACGCTCTGCACCCCGGAGGGGTGCGGGAACCTCCCCGGCGCGCCCTCCGTGCCTCGGTGTCTCCGTGAGAGACCCTTCCGGAATTTCTCTCACCAAGGCACGGAGGCACGGAGAAGAGGCGCCTCCGACTGCCGTGAACAGGCCAATTGCCATCGCCGGTCTCCTGCCTCCTGACTTCTTGGTTCGTGTGGTTGGTGTGGTTCGTGGTTGAATTTCAGGGCGGGGAGAGATCGGGTTTCGTAGTCGGGGGCGATAGGGATGCCGAGAGCGACCGATACCGATTGCGACGGCGATGGCGACTGCGATACCGATTGCGATACTGATACCGATACCGATACCGACCCCGATGGGAGGGGAGTGGGGAATGAGTTGGGAAGGAGGAAAAACGTGAGCCTTCGGAGACGTGTGAAACTGAACATCGAGCTGACGCTGGCGGGGGAGGAGACCCTCGACCTGCGGCTGCCGGGCCTCCTGCCGCGGGAGCGCCTGGGCGAGATCCTGCGGAAGCACCTCCTGGGCGACGGGTGGGTGCCCGAGGGGGACAAGGTCGCCCGCCGGTCCACCGGCGGGAGCGAGGTCTGCGACCCCGCCGCAGGCACCGTCACGGTGGCGTTGGAGCGGGAAGCCCCGCGCACCGGCGAGACGGAGCCGGAAGAGGACCTCGACGCCGCGCGCCGGCGGATCGCCGGCCGGATCCGACGCGAGTTTACCGATGAACTGGAGGGCCGGATCGAGAAGGTCCGGGGGGAGTTCCTCCGGAAGTACGTCCCCGCCACCGTGGCCGACGCCGTGGTGGAGAAGGCCCGGGCCCTCGACCCCGCCGCCCGGGTGACCCGGTCCGAGACCGACGGCGAGCTGGTGGTGAGCATCGAGCTGGAGGCGGCGCCATGAACGAGCCGTACCTGGAACCGGAAGCGCCGGACGTCAACGCCATCGTGGCCCGGGTCTACCGCGACGAGATCGTCACTGTCGCGGACCGGGCGCTCTGGGGCCTCTCCACCCTGGTGGAGGTGGAGAAGGACCTCCTCTCCCCCGTCTGCGAGGCCATCGCCCGCTCCGTGCGGGACCGCTCGCCCGGCCGCCGCACGACCGCCCGGCTGGTGGGGGCGAAGCTCAACGCCGAGGACCCCACCTACGCCGCCATGCTCAAGGAGTTCGAGACCCAGGTGGCCCAGTCCGCCGACAAGATCTTCCTCCTGCCGCACCTGGACCTCATGACCGCGGCGGACTCGGGCCTGACGGGGGTCACCAAGCTCTTCCTCCAGGTCCTCTCCTCCTACCCGGACACGGTGGTGGTGGGCTTTTTCGACCCCGGCTTCACCTGCCACAAGAGCCTGCAGGACTACTTCCCCTCCCGGGTCCGGTTCTCCGGCATCACCCGGGACAACCTCCGCAGCGACCTCCTGGCCGAGGACGAGAAGGGCTTCCTGGAGGCGGCGGGCGTCACGCCCCTGACGCTCTTCAAGTACACCTCGGGCCTCAACGCCGTGAAGTTCCGGAAGATCATGGAGGCCGTCCGGCGGAACAAGGCGCGGATCCTGGCGGCGTCCGGGCCCCGGGAGGCCGTGATCGACCAGGTCCGGCACTTCACGGTCACCGAGGGCTTCGAGATCCCCGACATCCGCCTGGACCGGGACATCGGCGGCTACGCGGCCGTCAAGACCCAGCTGAAGGAGAACATCCTCTCCGTCCTGGAGACGCTGGAGGGGATCGAGGACCCCGCCCGGATCCGCCAGATGGAGCAGCTCATCCCGCGGGGGATCATCTTCCACGGCCCGCCCGGCACCGGCAAGACCCTCTTCGCCAAGGCGCTGGCAAGCGAGATCCACGCCTCCATCCAGGTGATCAGCGGGCCCGAGATCAAGTCCCGGTGGTTCGGCGAGAGCGAGGAGCGCATCCGCAAGATCTTCTTCCAGGCCCGCAAGAACGCCCCGGCGGTGGTGGTCTTCGACGAGCTGGACGCCGTGGCGCCCACCCGGGGGATGTACCAGGGCGGGGCGGGGGTGGAGCATTCCATCGTGAACCAGCTCCTGACCGAACTGGACGGCTTCCGGTCCGACAACCTGGTCATCTTCGTGGGGACCACCAACTTCCTCGAGTCCATCGACCCGGCCCTCCTTCGGCCCGGACGGGTGGAGCTGAAGGTCTGCATCGACTACCCCGACGAGGCCGCCCGGCGCGAGATCCTCGCCATCTACGACCGGAAGTACGAGATGGGGCTCCCGCCGGCGCTGAAGGACTACCTCGTGGAGAAGACCGGCGACTGGATCGACCGGGAACGGGGCACGCGGTTCTCGGGCGACCACCTCTGCGCCGTGGCCCGCTTCCTCAAGCGGGAACAGGTGAAGACCGGCCGGCCGTCCGACCGGGAGACGGCGGACCGCGCCCTGGGCCTCTCCACCCGGCGCATCGCCCTGTCGCCGGCCGAGGAGCGGGTGGTGGCGGTGCACGAGGCGGGCCACGCCCTGGCGATCGCGCGGCTCATACCGGACCGCGAGGTGCGGAAGGTGTCCATCCTGGCCGAGACGGAGGACTCCCTGGGAATCACGGAGTCGGCGCTGAAGGAGAACCGTTACCAGTTCAACCGGGAGGACATGGACAACTACCTGGTCACCCTCCTGGGCGGGCGCGCGGCGGAGCGGGTGCTGCTGGGGGACCTCTCCATGGGGGCCGCGGCGGACATTCAGCGGGCGACCCAGGTGGCCCGGGCCATGGTGGAGGTCTACGGGTTCAGCGACCTGGGGCCCATGAGCTTCGAGGGCAAGGCGGAGCTGTCCGAGGCCTGGAAGGTCAAGGTGGACGAGACGGTGAACGGGATGATCCAGTCGGCCTCCCGTCGGGCCGAGGAACTGGTGACGGCGGGGCGCGAGACGATCCTGAGGCTCCGGGAGATGCTCCTGGAGCGGAAGACCCTCGGGGCGGACGACATCCGGGAGGTGCTGCATGGCCAGGGCTAAGATCACGGTGGTGTACGACAAGAAGACCGGTCGGCACGAGATCCTCGTGGACATGGACCAGAAGGTGATCGACCTCCGGCGCCACAACCGCGCCCACGACCGGCTGGTCCGCGAGCTGGCCGGCCCCGACGCGGACGTGCAGGTGGACGCCGACCCCGGCGCCGCGCCGGAGTCCCGGCGCGAGGAACCGCCGACGGCAGCCCCGGGCGGGAAAACAAAGATCGAAACATGAGAGGGACCACGGAATACACGAAATACACGGACAGGCTTTTCCCGGGAAATCGGGGTTGAGCGGATGAATGGAACCACGAACCACACGAACCACACGAACAACGCGGACACACGGGTTGTCGAAATCAGGTATCCACCAGGGATGAACACGGGTTCACACGGATCGAAGAGGGCGGAGAACTTGCGGAGGAACGACGATCGAAAAAACAAGACTGACTTCTCTTCAAAATGCCTTTTTCTCTCGCAAAGGCACGGAGGCACGGAGAAATGTGTATTGTATGTAACAGAATCAAAAAGCCTTATGACTCTTCTCCGCGCCTCTGTGCCCCTGTGAGATCACCATCAGGACTTCTTGAATCGTGGCCTTTTGGACATCACGTCTGGACTCCTGAATCCCGTTCGTGTGGTTGGTGTGGTTCGTGGTTATGAATTCCGTCCGTGTATTTCGTGTATTTCGTGGTTGAAAAAAACTCCTTCGTGTTTTCGTGGTTGAAAATGTCCTTTTGGAGGTCGGGATGGCGGAACAGTGGAACATCGACACGGTGCTGGCGAAGCGGGGCGACATCCTGGAGTTCGCCGGGACCCTGAAAAAGTGGTTCGTGGGGAAGGACGAGGAGGTGGACATGATGGTCCTGGCCGCGGTGGCCGGCGAACCCCTCCTCTTCGTGGGCGAGCCCGGCACGGCCAAGTCGGACATGGTGGTGAAGTTCGTCCGGCTCCTGGGGCTTTACGAGCGGGAAGGGGACTTCTTCGAGTACATGCTCACGCGCTTCACCGAGCCCTCGGAGATCATCGGCCCGGTGGACATCCTGAGGCTCAAGAACGAGGGGGAGTTCATCCGCAACACCGAGGGGAAGCTCCCCGAGGCCCGGGTGGTCTTCCTGGACGAGGTGTTCAAGGCCAACAGCGCCATCTTGAACGTCCTCCTGACCATCATCAACGAGAAGAAGTTCTACCAGGGCGGGCGGCCGCGGCCGGTGCCCCTGGAACTCCTCTTCGCGGCCACCAACTCGGTGTCGGTGGAGGAGGAACTCAAGGCGCTCAAGGACCGGTTCACCCTGAAGATCAAGACTGAGCCGGTCCAGGAGCAGCGCTTCCTGGAGCTCATCCGGCGCGGGCTGGCCAACGAGGGGAGCACGGTGAAACCCGTCGACTTCCTCCATTTCGAGGACTTCCTGGCGGTCCGGGCCTACCTGAAGTCCTGCTGGACCAACGCGACAGCGGACATGGCCGCCTTCGCGCCGTCGCGGATCCTGGACCTGGTCATCAAGACCCTGGCGGTCTTCAAGAACGACCTGAACGTCTTCATCAGCGACCGGAAGGTCATCAAGATCTACAAGCTCCTGCGGGCGCACGCCTTCCTCTTCGGCGACGGGACGCTGGGAACGGAGAACCTGGCGGTGCTCAAGTACATCGGCGAGGAGGACGAAGACTTCGACCGCCTGCGGACCGCCGTGGACGATATCCTGGTGAGGAACTGAGGCCATGGCCGTCCCCGGGCCCTTCTTCGACTTCGCGATCCGGCTCGCCACGCCGGTGGAGCAGGAGATCGAGGTCTCGCTCACGGGCTACGCGGCCTACCTGCGGGAGACCCTGGTCTTCGTGCCCTTCCACCTGTTCCACTTCTTCCGCCTGGCGCTGTCCGGGGTGACGTTGTCCTACGACCCGGCCCGGGCCGAGGCGGCCCTGGGCCCGGAAGAAGTGACGCTGTTGGGGCGCTCCGTCCGGGCGGTGGAGGTGGCGGCGGGGGAACTCGGCCACGACCGGGAGGGGGAAGAGGGCGGCGCCGCCCCGAGGGACCGGTCGCCGGAGGTCCTGGTCCCGCTCCTCTTCGAAGGGCTGTCGGCCCCGGTGAACATCCTGGACGCCAAGGAGGCGTCCTTCTTCCTGGACGCGTCCGTGCTGCGCGCCGCCGCGGCGCAGGCGCCGGGGCCCGGCGAGGTGGCCGCCATGGCCGACTACCTGAATGTCCTGGAATCTTTGGTCTACGACCGGCGCTTCCTGGCGCGGCTCCGGGAGCGCGCCCGCATCCGGGTGCTCGAACTCCCCGACACCGCGCGGGAACTGCTCCTGGCCCTCCAGCGGTTCCGCTGGCTCCGCGACCGGGTGGACCGCGAGAACTTCCGCCTGCGCACGGTCCTGGGCAGCTTCTTCCGCCGGCA
This sequence comes from Acidobacteriota bacterium, assembly GCA_018001935.1. NCBI lineage: Bacteria > Pseudomonadati > Acidobacteriota > Acidobacteriota bacterium. The sequence goes on along the minus strand of JAGNHB010000042.1, from coordinate 16,992 downwards.
CTCCGCGAGCCGCTACCCCACGGGGGGCTACTCGGAGATCACGCCGGAGCCCGGCGAGCCCGAGCACATGCTCAAGACCGAGCTGATCTACATGGGCGAGGAGCTGGGGAAGGCAGACCTCTTCTGCGTGAAGTACGCGGAGAACGACATCCTCTTCCTGAAGCGGGACGACAGCTCCTTCTACAACTGCGCCCTGGCGTACGTCTTCGACTTTTCGCACCTCCGCCTCTTCCTCAAGGACCCCGGGGAGATGATCCCCGAGTACTTCTACATCGCGCTCTTCGTTCGGAACGTCATCAGCGCCGTCTCCAACGAGCTGCCGGAGATCCGGACGTGGTTCATGGTCCGCAACGCGCCCGAGGCCGTCCGGGAGGTGCTCCGGGAGTACGTGCCCGAGGGGCGCCCCTACGACCCCCTCGAGATCGCCCGCTCGAAGAGCGTGACGGTCTACGTGGTCTTCAACGGCGAACCGGCGGAGGAGGTGCGGGCGAACCTCCGCCTCCGGGTGGACATCGACCGCGACACCTTCCGGCTGAATTCGCTGGAGATCCCCTTCTTCCGGAAGGAGGAGTTCCGCGACGACGGCCCTGTCAACCGCGACGCCTTCCGGCACCAGTTCGGCGACGCCTTCTGCCGCGCCCTGGGCGCCTTCCTCCGCGCCCGCTGACGTTCGCACGCGCCAATGTTTGCACGCGCCCACGTTCGCACGCGCCGTCCCGGCGCGGGTGTCCGTGCCCCGTGAACGGTGGACGAAAATCCGGAATGCCTCTCACGGAGGCACAGAGGCACGGAGCCGGACGACAGGATCTCTCCGATCGAGCCACTAACGTTTTCAACAGGAAACTTCCGAACTTTTTTTCGTTTTTTCACGATTTTGCGCTTTGCGTCTTCCCCGTGCCCCCGTGAGAGAACATCCGGAAACGGCTCTCACAGAGGCACGGAGCCGGTCGAAGGGCGGAATTGCACGGCAATCTTCTGATGGCCCGTCGCTTGCAATCCGGGCGCAGACGCCTGTTCCTGGTGAGAATGCCCGGGGGACTTCGGCGGTCCCCCGGGTGGTCATCGAGAAAGGGTCTCGAAGGCTTCGGTGACGTCCGCCGCGGGGGCGAGCGTCTCCACCGGTCCCGCGGCAGTGCATCGGTGCAGCAGCAGAAAGCCCGCCGCGAGTAACGCCGACAGGGCGCCCACCGCGGCCCAGAACGGCCCCGGCCCGAGGCGCGCGTACGCCCAGGTCCCCAGCGGGGCGGCGACGGTCAGCCCGAGGGCGAAGCAGAAGCTGGTCACCCCCATGTAAGCCCCCTGGGCGCCCTCGCCCGCGCGGTTGGCGACCCACCCCATGACGAAGGGCATGGAGAGCATCTCGCCCACCGTCCAGACCGCCACGGTGAGAGCGGCGAAGAGCGACCCGGACCCCAGCGGCATCAGCGAGAAACCCAGGCCCACCAGGAACACGCCGGCCGCCACCAGGGGCAGCGGGGCCCGGCGCTCGAGGGCCTTGGTCAGGGCCATCTCCGTCAGGATGATCAGGACGGTGTTCACGGCGATCAGCCGCCCGATGGCCGACTCCGGGAAGCCGTACCCCTCCCGCAGGAAGAGCGGGAAGGTGCCGAAGAGCTGGCAGAAGACCACGGACACCCCGAAGATCAGCAGCGCCAGGCAGAGGAAGGCCGGGTCCCGCCAGGGCGTGCGCGCCGCCGCGGCCGCCGGGACGTCAACGGCGGCGCCGCCGGCGGGGCGGCGCCCCGTGCGCCCGCGGAAGCAGGCCTGGAGCAGGACGCCAGCCGCCAGGCAGGTGGCGCCGTCCACCCAGAAGAGCAGGCCGTAGTCCACCATGGCCAGGACCCCGCCCAGGGCCGGGCCCACCGTGACCCCGGCATTGGCGGCGAGCCGGTGGAGGGCGAAGGCCCGGGTCCGCAGGTCCGGCGGGCAGGCGGAGACCAGGGCGGTGGCGCCGGCCGGGTGCAGGGCTTCCTCGAAGATCCCCAGCAGGAACACGGCCGACACCAGCGTGGTGTAGTCGCGGAGAAAGCCGATCAGGACGAACAGCGCCCCCGCGGCGTAAAGGCTGATCACCTGCACCCGGACGGCCCCCGCGCGGTCGCACAGGGCGCCGCCGAGCCAGGCCCCCGCCAGGGCGCCGACGCCGAAGGCGCCGAGGACGGTCCCCGCGGCGGGGAGCGAAAAGCCGAGTCGCAGCTTCAGGTAGAGGACGAGGAAGAAAAGGACCATGGTTCCGCAGCGGTTGACGAACTCGGCGGCGGCGATGAGCCAGGCGTCCCGGGGGAGCCCGGAGAACGCTTCGCGGTAGGATCGGAGGAGTTTTCGGAACATGACGGTCACCTGCGATGAAAAAAGAGCGCGGCACCCCCCCGGAGGGAGTGAGGGTCCCTTGGCGCCGCAAGGGGCCCGGGATTAATACTGAATGAAAAGGAATGCCGGGCCGGCGGCGACAGGACACCCGTTGTTTACGGGCATGGAAGGGATGGTGTTCCGGGTCGGTTTCATGGTTCACCCGCGGGCATCCGGCTGAAGGAGCGGTGCCTGTGCTTACGCCGGAAAGATGGTCGACCACATGAAAAGTTGCAAAATTCCCGGCTTGCGCCTCGCCGTGCGCATCGCTTCCTTTCGCGGTCTTTCGGGAAAAATACTCCTCTCGCGGCCTCACGCAAAGGCGCGAAGAGGCCAAGCCTCGCAAAGGCGGTCCCTTTCGAGTCGACTCTGCTTTGCGAGGCTTTGCGGCGTTGCGCCTTTGCTCCTTTGCGTGAGGCCGAACTAGTCGAGAGCTTTCGTTTTCCCGGTTGAAGGCGCCGCCGCGGCGCGGGTCACGCTTTCGAAGAAGCGGAGAAAGTTCCCGCCGAGGATTTTCCGGACGTCACGTTCCGTGTAGCCTCGCCGGAGGAGTTCGCACGTGACGAGGGGGATGTCGGCACAGCTCTCCATGGGGGCGGGCAGGGCGCCGATCCCGTCGAAGTCGGAACCGAGCCCGACGGCGTCGATGCCCCCGACCGTGACGACGTGGTCGATGTGGTCCACCAGTCGGGCCACGCCGGGCAGCTTCACCGGGACCGTGGCCAGGAGTTGGCGCCGGGCCCTGTGGTAAGCGCGCCGGTCCTCCCCGTACTGTTTTTCCAGGGCCTCGAGTTGCGGCTGGAGGCGGGCCAGGCGCTCGTCGTCCTGCCGGAGGTAGTCGGCATCGAGGAAGGCGGGGGAGAAGTTCACGCCGACCAGGCCGCCTTTCGCGGCGATGGCCCGGATCAGGTCGTCGGGGAGGTTCCGGGGGATGTCGTTGAGGGCCCGGCAGTCGGAGTGAGAGGCCATGATCGGGGCCGCGGAGATCGCCAGGATGCGCCGGACACTGTCGTCGGAGAGGTGGGAAACGTCCACCATCCACCCCCGGCGGTTCATTTCGCGGACCACCGTCTCGCCCCAGGGGCTCAGGCCGTTCCAGCGCGGATTGTCGGTGGAGGCGTCGCAGAGGTCGTTGGGACGCCAGTGGCACAGCCCGAGCGCCCGGACCCCCGCCGCGTGGTACTCCTCCAGGAGGTCCAGGCGGCCCGGGGGCAGGGGGTTGCCGTTCTCCAGGCTGAGGATGGCCGCCACCCGGCCGCGCCGGACGGCGGACTTCAGCTCGGCGGGGGTGCGGGCGACCGTCACGCCCGCGGCGGTCAGGGTCTTCGTCATGAGGGCCAGGGTTTCCCGGGCGTCCCCGACGGCGGCGTCACCCTGGACGTCCGGCGGGGTGTAGTGGGCGAAGACCTGGAGCTTGACGCCGCCCTGGCGCATCCGGGGCAGGTCGACGTGCCCCTCGTCGTGGCGCTGGTCGAAACGGTAACCGGGGCGATCGAAGTGGAACGCGGTGTCGCAGTGGGTGTCCGCCACCAGGGCCTCGCGGGTCAGTTTCACCGCCCGTTTCCACAGGGCGGGGTCCAGCCCCTCCGGGGTTTCGCCCCCGACTTCGCCGGACGCCGCCGGACCGACGGCGAGACAGCTTCCCACCAGGTAAAACGTGGAACAGGCCCCGAAAAGGGACAGGATTCCGATCCATCGACACATCACAGCTATCCTTGTTGACGAGTTGGGAACGGGGCCGGCTGAAGGACCGTCACCGGCCCGGTGCCCGCACAAAAACGCATCATAACGTCTTTGTGGACAAAATAGAACTGTTTTCTCAGGGCTTCACCGCGCCAGGGTCGTGTACGCCGCGTCCCCACCCTGTCAGGGTCATGCCCTCTGCGTCTTCGCCATAGGGGTGAAATATTTATAGCGGGGGACGGCGGGGTCGCCGTCCAGTCGACCAGAAACCGCATTTCACAACCTTTTTTTATGTGTGATGCGAATGGGTTTCTGGAGAGCCTGGCGGGTCACCACCGTTCGCCCCGCGACCGACCGGCCCCGCCCCCGTAGGGAGCGAACATTTGTAGCTTGGGGGGCCCTCGTTTCCCCCGCCCCGCGCGCCGCCGGCCCGAGATGGCGTCCCGCGGCACGAATTACCCCCGGCGGCGCGCGGGGCGGATCCCTTAAAAAATCAGCGCTTTGACTACAAATGTTTCACCCCTGACGGGGTGTGGACCCGGTGGCGCGCGGGGGAAATGAACAATAACCTTGGTAAAAACACGACCGCTAAAGCGCCAAAGGACCCAAGGGACCCAAGGGACCCAAGGGACCCCAAAAGATTAATCTCATACCTTATCAGTCCTTGATGGGCCCGCAAAAAGTCATTTTTACCCGCGAATCACGCGGATGAACGCGAATCAGAAATCAACAATCAATAGATATTATTCGTGTTATAAATTCGCGTAGATTCGTGTTATTCGCGGGAAATCTCCCTTTCGCGACTTTTTGCGGGCTCATCAGTCCTTTATGTCCCTTTGGTCCTCTGGGTCCTTGATGTCCTTTCACCCCCCTTCCCCCGCCCGCCCCTCGACGGCCCCGGCCGGCTCCCCCTCCCGTATCTTCCCCGGCACATCCCCCGCATCGCTTGATCCCTGAAAATGCGGCTTTACAAAAGGGGCGGGTCGTGGTTTCATGAAGGGTTTACGATGAAGCCCCGCTGGGCAGGGAGTTGAAGATGAAAATGGGCAGGTTGGGTTTGATTGCGTGTGTCGTCGCCATCCTCTCGGTTGCCGCCGGGGGACTTTCCGCGTCCCCCACGGGGCCGGCCGTGGAAAGCGCCGTCGCCGGGCTGTCCCTGGTGCGGGTCGAATCCCCGGACGCCGCGGGCCTGGAGGACACGGGCGGGGCCCTGCTGGGGCGTTTCTCCGACGGGGCGCTCCTGGCGGCCCTCCCGGACGGGGCGCCGGCGCTCCTCCAGGGGGCCGGTGTACCCGCAACCGTGCTGGACGGGCGCATCGAGGGGAGTGAGTACTGGTTCATCCACTACCGCGACCGCGCCCTCCTCGACCGCCTCCCGCCGGACGTGGCCGTCCTGCATGCCGGGGCCGGCGAGGCCCTGGTCCGCGCGGCGGCGGCGCGGGCGGAATCCCTCCCGGAGTCGGGGTTCGAGATCCGGCGGGTGACCCTTTACCCCAAGCCCCTCGCTCCCCGCCGCCTGTCGGCCATCTCCCCGGACATCGCCTACAACAGCCAGGTGCAGGGCATCCTCGACGCCGTCTCCACCGAGTGGCTGATGCTCTATGTCAAGAACCTCAGCGGCGTCAACGCCGTCACCATCGGCGGGTCCCCCTTCACCCTCGTGACCCGGAACTCCTACAAGACCGAGCAGATCCAGAAAGCCACCCAGTACGCCTACGAGTTCTTCCAGTCGCTCGGCCTGCAGGCGTCGTACCACACCTTCCAGGGGGCGGGCCAGCGCAACGTCGTCGCACGCAAGCCCGGCGCCACCTGGCCCGACCAGCACGTCATCATCTGCGGCCACCTCGACGACATGCCCCCCGGGCCCACCGCCCCCGGGGCCGACGACAACGCCAGCGGGTCGGTCGGCGTCATGGCGGCGGCCCGGATCCTCAAGGACCACGCCTTCGACTACTCCCTCGTCTTCGCCCTCTGGACCGGCGAGGAACAGGGCCTCGTCGGCAGCGGGTTCTACGCCAACCAGGCCTTCAACGACGGGATGAAGATCCGCGGCGTGGTGAACCTGGACATGATCTCCTACGACGGCAGCGGCGGGCCCGACCTCGACCTGCACGCCATCTCCCACCTCCCCGACAGCATGAACCTCTGCCTCCTCTTCCAGGACGTGGTGAGCACCTACGGCCTCTACCTCACCCCCCTCGTCCTGAACGACGGCGTCCAGTACAGCGACCACGCGTCCTTCTGGGACTACGGTTTCGCGGCCATGCTGGGCATCGAGAGCGACAACGACTTCACGCCCTACTACCACAAGACGACGGACACCTGGACGACGCTGAACCCGGACTACTTCACGAACTACGTCAAGGCTTCGCTGGGCACCGTGGCGCACCTGGCCGGCATCCGGCCCTCCGGCGACGTCAACGGCGACCACGTCTGCGACGCCCAGGACGCCGTGCTGCTGGCGGTGATCCTGGCCGACGGGGGCGCCGCGACCCTCTACGGGCCGACGGCGGGTGACCTGAACAGCAACGGCGCCCAGGACGCCGGGGACCTGGTGACGCTCCTTCTCCTGCTGGCGGGGGCCCTCTGAGCATGGCGGCCGTGCCGGGCTTCGAACTCCTCCACACCGACCCGTCCTCGAAGGCGCGCCTGGGCCGGATCGTGACGGCCCACGGCGAGATCGAGACGCCCGTCTTCATGCCCGTGGGGACCGCCGCTTCCGTCAAGGCCCTCCCCCACGAGTTCCTGGAGGCCATGGACGCCCGGGTCATCCTGGGGAACACCTACCACCTCTACCTCCGGCCGGGTCACGAGCGGATCCGCGACCTGGGCGGGCTGCACCGGTTCATGTCCTGGCCCCGGGCCATCCTGACCGACAGCGGCGGCTACCAGGTCTTCAGCCACCAGGACCTCCGGAAGATCTCCGAGGAAGGCGTCTTCTTTCGCTCCCACCTCGACGGGAGCGCCCACTTCCTGACCCCCGAGATGAGCATCGGCATCCAGGAGGCCCTGGGGGCGGACATTATCATGGCCTTCGACGAGTGCACCCCCTGGCCCGTCAGCCACGACGCGTGCCGGCAGTCCATGGAGCTGACGCTCCGGTGGGCGCGGCGCTGCCTGGACGCCTTCGGCGGGGGCGACCGCTGGCTCTTCGGCATCGTCCAGGGCGGGACGTACCCCGACCTGCGGGAGCGGTGCGCGGAGGCGCTCCAGGCCATGGGGTTCCCCGGGTACGCCATCGGCGGGTTGAGCGTGGGGGAACCCAAGGCGGACCTGTACGGGATGACGGCCTGGACCGCCGAGCGCCTGCCCGCGGACAAGCCCCGCTACCTGATGGGGGTCGGGACCCCGGAGGACCTCTTCGAGTGCGTGGCGCGCGGCGTCGACATGTTCGACTGCGTCCTGCCCACCCGCAACGCCCGCAACGGCTGCCTCCTCACCAGCCGGGGCAAGCTGGTCATCAAGAACGCCCGCTACGCCGGGGACGAGCGGCCCGTGGACGAGGACTGCGGCTGCATGACCTGCCGGCGGTACTCGCGGGCCTACCTGCGGCACCTCTTCGTGAGCGGGGAGATGCTCGGGTCCATCCTGAACACGGTCCACAACACCCATTTTTATCTTGACATCATGGGCCGAATCAGGCAATCTCTGCGTTTTGATTCTTTCCGCGAACTCAAGGAACGGTTCCTTCAACGATACCGCCCGTCGCAGGAATGAAACACTGAAAAGGCATCGCCGCCCCTCCGGGGGCCATCACTATCACACCGGGGTAGCAACATGAACACTCTGACGTGGTTTTTCCCGATTCTGCAGGGCCAGGCAGGCGGGGCCGGGGCTTTCGCCCCTATCATCATGCTGGCCGTCTTCTTCGCCATCTTCTATTTCCTCATGATCCGTCCCATGAAGAAAAAGCAGAAGGCGCACGAGGTGATGCTCACCGAGCTCAAGCGGGGCGACAAGGTGATCACCAACGGCGGGATCTTCGGGGTGATCGACCGGGTCAAGGACGCCACCTTCATCGTGGAGGTCGCCGACAACGTGAAGTTCGAGGTCCTGAAGTCCTCGGTGGCCGGCCGCCAGGCCGACTCCACCCCGGAAACCAAGTAATCCGTCCGGGCAATCCCCGACGATACCAAACGCAAGGCACAGGAAAGCGGTTATGGGCAAAAACGTCATGGTCAAGATCGTCGTGACGCTCCTGGTTCTGGCCGGGAGTGTCTATTTCTTTTACCCGCCCAAGGACGCCCAGGGCAAGGACAAGATCAAGCTGGGCCTCGACCTCAAGGGCGGCATGCACCTGGAACTCGAGGCGAAGACCGACAAGGTCGTGCTGTCCGAGGTGCACCAGGTGGCCGAGCAGATTCGCACGCTGGCCGAGGGCAAGGTCACGGTGGACTCCGTGAAGTCCGAGGAGCGCACCGTCACGGTGGAGGGGGTCCCCTCCGAGCGCGAGGCCGAGTTCAAGAAACTGCTGGGCGAGGCCCGGGTCATGGACAAGTTCGACTACTCCTCCCTGACCACGGCCGGCAAGGTGAGGATCGAGCTGGTCCTCAAGGGCCAGTACGAGAAGGAGCTGGTCGAGCGGACCATCGAGTCCACCTACGACACCCTCCAGCGCCGCGTCAACGCCTACGGCCTCGAGGACAACGTCATGCAGCAGTCCTCGGGCGGCGCCAACCAGATCAGCCTGGACCTCCCCGGCGTCGAGACCCCCGAGGACGTGAAGGAGCTGCTCAAGAAGACCGCGCAGCTGGAGTTCAAGCTGGTTCACGACCAGATGACCAACGAGCAGCGCCCGGTGCCGCGTTCCCAGGACGAGATCCTGAAGATGTTCGGCGGCAAGGTCCCCGACGGCTACGAGATGCTGCCCTACGAACCCGGCAAGAGCGAGAGCCAGACCACGGGCGGGTACCTGCTCGTCAAGGCCGCCCCCGTCGTCACGGGGCAGCACCTGCGCGAAGCCAAGGCCGAGGAGTCCTACTCCCTCGAGGAGCGGGGCCCGGGCGTCAGCTTCCGCCTCAACTCCGAGGGCGCGAGCCGCTTCGAGGAGGCCACCTCCAAGAACGTCGGGCGCCTGCTGGCCATCGTGCTGGACGGCGTGATCATCTCCGCGCCCCACATCAAGGAGAAGATTTCCGAGAGCGGCCGGATCTCCGGCGGGATGGAGAAGATGGACGAGGCGAAGGTCCTGGCCACCGCCCTCAAGTCCGGCGCGCTGCCGGCGGACATCGTCATCCTGGCCGAGAAGACCGTCGGCCCCTCCCTCGGGCTCAAGTCCATCAACGACGGCATCTTCGCCGGCCTCCTGGGCGTGGCGCTGATCGTCCTGTTCATGCTGTTTTACTACCGCCTCTCCGGGGTAAACGCCGTCCTCTGCCTGGTGGTGAACCTGGTGATCCTCCTGGGTTTCCTGGGGGCCTTCCACGCGTCGCTGACGCTGCCCGGCATCGCCGGCATCATCCTGACGGTGGGCATGGGCGTGGACACCAACGTCCTGATCTTCGAGCGCATCCGCGAGGAACTCCACCTCGGCAAGACCGTCAACGCCGCGACGGAGGCCGGTTTTGCCAAGGCCTTCGTCACCATCCTGGACACCCACATCACCAGCATCGCCTCGGGCGCGGTGCTCTACTATTTCGGCTCGGTGCAGATCAAGGGCTTCGCGGTGACCCTCATCGCCGGCCTCGTGGCCAACCTGTTCTCCGCCGTCTTCGTGTCGCGGACCATGTTCCAGGTGTTCCTCGGTCAGCGGCGCGTGAAAAAGTTGTCGATCTAGGGAACCCGGAACGGAATCGGGTGTCAATAACCAGAGAAGAAGAGGATAGATCATGCTGCAACTGTTCAAGAACGCCAATATTCGCTGGATGAGCCTCAAGTGGGTGTTCATCTCGGTTTCGGCCGTGCTGGCCGTCGTGGGCTGGGTGGCCGTCTTCACGAAGGGCTTTTCCCTGTCCATCGACCTCAAGGGCGGCACCATCGTCCAGATGAAGTTCGCCGCCAAGCCCGACGTGGAGAAGGTCCGGGCCTATTTCAAGAAGACCTTCCCCGAGGAGTTCGAGGAAGTGGCCCTCTTCGGCAGCGCCAGGGACAACGAGGTCCGCGCCAAGCTCCGCATGGTGAAGACCGAGCAGAAGGACCAGTTCCAGAACCTCAGCCGCCAACTCTACCAGTATCTGAAGGAAATGACCGGGGAGAACCGGTACCCGGCCGAGTTCATGGACGTCAACAACACCAACCAGGCCACCAAGGCGAACCTGGTGAAGTACTTCACCTCCCGGGGCGTCCTGCTGACCGAGCAGGACGGCATCCCCAAGACCCGCGAGGGGTACGAGGCCCTGGCGAAGGCCGTGATCGACTACCGGACCTCCCACTCGGGTCTCATCCCCGGCCTCGACGCCCTGAAGACCGCGAAGGTCGCGGTGGGCGACGGCGAGAAGCCGTTCCCGGGCGCGATGGTGGAGGAGATGAAAAAGGGGTTCTACACCGGGAGCTTCTCCATCCTCAGCGTGGACAGCGTCGGCCCCACCTTCGGGAAGGTCCAGCGTGAGAAAGCCCAGTGGGCCGTCATCCTCTCCCTGGTCGTCATGCTCCTTTACATCGCCTTCCGTTTCCGCCTGGCCTACGGCGTCGGCGCCACCGTCGCCATCGCCCACGACGTGGTCATCTGCCTGGGGCTCATGGCCCTGTTCAACCTGGAGATCTCGCTGACGGCCATCGCCGCCATGCTGACCCTGGTCGGTTACTCGGTCAACGACACCATCGTGGTCTTCGACCGGATCCGCGAGAACCTGAAGAAAGCCGACGAGAAGAACCGCCCCTTCGAGGAGATCATCAATCGGGCGGTCAACCAGACCCTCTCCCGGACCATCATCACCTCGGGACTCACCTTCGTGTCGGTCTTCTGCCTGCTCCTGTTCGGCGGCGAGGCGCTGCGGGGCTTCTCCTTCGTGCTGACCGTGGGCATCATCGTCGGGACCTACTCGTCCATCGCCATCGCCAGCCCGGTTATGTGCTGGTGGATCAAGTATTTGGGCACGGACAAGGTGAAAAAGAACCTGAAGTTCGCCTGATCCGATTTTTGTTTGCGAAGGCTTGAAAATCGTGCTAGCATGGGCCGGTATTGGCCCGTAATCCTGACGCGGGAGGCAATCATGTTCGACCAACTGCTTGAATCGGCCGCCAAGCGGGAGAAGACCAAGAAATCATCCACGTTCATAATCTCGATCGTCCTCCACTCGACCATTCTGCTGGCTCTCTTCATCGTCCCGCTCTTCCTCAACGAAATCCTCGCGGAACTCAACTTCCTGACCTTCGTCTCGGCCCCGCCCAACCCGGAGGCCAGCTTCCCGCAGGCCCAGGCCAAGCGCGAGGCCGCCAAGGCGACCAAGGAGGTCCAGGAAACCGACACCAAGGACGTCCAGGTGGTGACCTCCAACGAGTTCACGGAACCGACGGAGATCAAGGAAAAGGTCTCCGACAAGGTCGTGGTCGCCCCCATCGACACCGGCGGCGATTCCGACGCCGGCCTCCCGGGCGGCACCGCCATCGGCGGCGGCGGCGCGGGCTCCCGCACCGGCACCCCCGGCCTCATGGTGTCCGACAGCTCCGCGAACCTCGGCGTCGGCGCCCCGCCTCCCCCGCCGCCTCCGCCCCCGGCCGAGCCCGTGAAGGTCGGCGGGAACGTCCTCTCCTCGAAACTGGTAAACCGCGTGGAGCCCATTTACCCGGAAATCGCCAAGAAGGCCCGCGTCCAGGGCATCGTCATCCTGAAGATCGTCGTGGACGAGAGCGGCAACGTCGCGAGCGTGAGCGTGCACAGCGGTCACCCCATGCTGGCCCCCGCCGCCATGGAGGCCGTGAAGAAGTGGAAATACACCCCCACCGAGCTGAACGGGATTCGCGTCCCGGTGGAAGGCACCGTGGTGGTCAACTTCACCCTGAGATAATTAAAATACGCTTGGAGGTACTGTAATGAACTTGTTCGTGCTTGAATCCCAAGGGTTTGATCTTGGTTCCATGTGGGCCCAGATGGGCTTCGCCGCGAAAGCCGTCGTCGTCTGCCTGGCCATCATGTCGATCTGGTCCCTCACCGTCATGATCGAGCGTTACCTCCGCTACCAGGCCGCCAAGAAGCAGAGCCGCGCGTTCGCGCCCGCCGTGGGCGACGCCCTCCGCGAGGGCCGCGTGGAAGAGGCCCTGATGGTTTCCGAGAACTACGCCAAGTCCCACCTGGCCATGGTGGTCGTGGCCGGCCTGAAGGAATTCCAGGCCCACAACACCTCCGCGGACATTCCGGGTGAGGTCATCGAGGCCTCCCGGCGCGCCTGCGACCGCGCCGCCGCCCTGACCCGCGAGGAACTCAAGCGCGGCACCGGCTCCCTGGCCACCGTCGGCTCCACCGCCCCGTTCGTCGGCCTCTTCGGCACCACCGTCGGCATCATCAACGCCTTCCAGGGCATGTCCAAGGGCGGCGGCGAGAGCGCCGGCATCGAGAGCGTCGCCGGCGGCATCTCCGAGGCGCTGCTCACCACGGCTTTCGGCCTTCTGGTCGCCATCCCCGCGGTCTGGATGTACAACTACTTCACCGCCCGCATCGAGGCCTTCACGGTGGAGATGGACAATTCCGCGTCCGAGCTGATCGACTACTTCCTGAAACGGAGGTCCGTACGTGGCTAAAAAACATTCCGGCGGCGCGGTGAGCGGTGTCTCGTCCGACATCAACGTGACGCCCATGGCCGACATCATGCTGGTGCTCCTGATCATCTTCATGATCACGGCGCCCATGTTGCAGAAGGGCATCTCCGTGAACATGCCGAAATCCAAGGAGAAAGCCTCGAAGATGGAGGCCGCCGACAAGAAGGGCGCCCTGGTCATCGGCATGGACCGGTTCAACAAGGTCTACCTCGGCAACAAGGGCATCGAGGGAAACTGGCAGGCCGAGCTGGTCCCCCGCCTCAAGCGGGCCCAGGAGCTGGACAAGGACATCGGCGGCCAGGTGTTTTTCAAGTGCGACGCAAGCGTGAAATACAAGGAGATCATCGGGGTGATCGAGGTGGTGCGGGAGTCCAACTTCGGCCAGCTCGGCCTCCTGGTCGATCAGAAGAAGCAGACCCAATGATCGGATAAAGGAGAACGACCATGTCAATGGCAGTCGGGACGGGGGGCGGTCCCAAATCGGACCCCAACATCACGCCCTATATCGACATTCTCCTGGTCCTGCTGATCATCTTCATGGTGATCACGCCGGTGAAACCCTACGGCTTCGAGGTCAAGGTTCCCAGCAAGTCGGTGAACCAGGAGCGGCCCCAGCAGAGCCAGAGTATCGTCATCCAGATCAACCCGGCCGACAACCCGAAGTTCGTCATCTTCGGCAAGGGCCGCGACGAAGGGAAGAATTTCACCGAGCTGCGGCTGAAACTGGAACGGACCTTCTCCGACCGCATGGACAAGCAGCTCTTCGTGGTGGGCCAGCCCGGGACGAAGTACAGCGACATCGTCGCCGTCATCGAGGCGGCGAAGTTCGCGGGCGTCACGGACATCGGCCTGATGACGAAGACCATCAACATGTGACGGGAGGCGCCAGATGAAGATTCGTTTTGTTTGCGTGCTGCTGATGGCCGTGCTGGCGCTCTCCCTGACCGCCTGCGGCAAGCTCAAGGCCAAGGATCAGCTCAACAAGGGGATCCAGGCCTACAAGGACAAGGAGTACGAGGACGCCGAGAAGTTCTTCGCCGAAGCCACCAAGCTGGACCCCGACCTCGACCTGGCCTGGGAGAACCTGGCACAGGCCAAGCTCCAGCAGATCAGCTCCTCCATGAGCAACGTGGCGGACAAGGAGAAGGCCCTGGGCGCCGTCGAGGTTTACCAGCGCCTCAAGGAGACCCGCAAGAGCAGCTCGGCCTACCGCAACATCGCCAAGCTCTACGCCCGTCTCACCCAGTGCCAGAAGAGCATCATCACCGAGGACGAGATGAACCAGTTCATCCAGAAGGCGCGGGATTCCATCCTCGAGTGGCAGAAGGTCGACCCGGAGAACAAGGAGCCGCTCGCCATGATGGGCGAGTTCGTCATCACCCTGAGCGACCGCGAACTCCGGGACAAGGGCATCCAGCGCAACTCCGACCTGGACAGGCTGGAGGACGCCGAGTACCTCCCCATCCTGACCAAGGTGGACGAGGGGCTCAAGTTCTACGCCGACGCCAGCAAGAAGGACCCCAACGACGTCAAGATCATCGAGGGCCTCATCGTCGCCTACAACCAGAAGATGTGGCTCACCAAGGACTACACCCAGTGGGAGGAGCTGAACAAGGCCCTCGGCGACCTCAAGATGAAGCGCTACCAGCTCAAGTCCAAGCCGGCGGAACCCAAGCCCGCCTGATTCGGTTGAACAAGAACCCCAAGGGGACCCGCGAGGGTCCCCTTTTTTTTCGCGGTGTTTTCGGACCGGGTCGGCCAACCTCTCGGGTCTTCGATCCCGGTTCTACGCGAGGGGTGTAAAGAGGCCCCTGACGTTCCAACGGATTCTGCGACCGGCTTGGCGCCTTTGCGAGAGGCTTCCGGCGGTTGGCCTCTCCCGCCATCAGGCCTCCTGGACCGGACCCCGGAGAACCTCCGAAATTTCTGTGGACGGCCTTTTCCGTTTGTGGTATCGTGCACCCTCTTCGGGCGGAGGAGTACCGAAGTGGTCGTAACGGGGTCGACTCGAAATCGACTTGTCCCGCCAAAACGGGGCACGTGGGTTCGAATCCCACCTCCTCCGCCATTTAAATTTCCGCCGCCGTGCGCGGACGTCAAAAACCCCTGAGAAATCAGGGGTTTTTGTTTTTCGGTTTTCCGCCCAAGACCGTTTGAATGCATTGACAGCCGCAAATTTTCGGGGTAACTTTCGGGGTAACAGGGAAGCGCTCGGAGGGAGTTACCCCAATGCCCAAGCAAATCGTTCAATTATCAGATCTTAAAGTGAAGCAGGCGAAACCGGCGGAAAAGGCATTCAAACTCTACGACGGGCACGGGTTGTTCGTACTCGTGACCCCGACCGGGGGAAAGTGGTGGCGCCTGCGGTATCTTTTTCGGGGTAAGGAGCAACTCCTTTCCCTCGGCACTTACCCCGAAGTTGGGGTAAGTTCCGCTCGCGAGGAGGCGAAGCGACTGAGAGAACAGCTGGCTGCGGGACGTGATCCTGCCGCTGCCCGCAGGGCTGACCGGATGGCCGATTGCGGGAGGGATACTTTCGAGGCGGTGGGGCGGGAGTGGTATGAGCGGAACGCCTCGGGTTGGAGTGACACGCACCGGGCAACCATACTGG
The DNA here is from genome assembly GCA_018001935.1 of Acidobacteriota bacterium. Classification (NCBI taxonomy): domain Bacteria; kingdom Pseudomonadati; phylum Acidobacteriota; species Acidobacteriota bacterium. The sequence continues at coordinate 1,655 of JAGNHB010000042.1, read as the reverse complement.
AACGCCTGGAGCGTGATGTGTTCCCCTGGCTCAAGGACAGACCCATAGCGGACATCGAGGCGCCCGAAGTGTTGGCCGTGCTCCGTCGGGTAGAAGATCGGGGGGCCGAAGAGACAGCCAGGCGGGAGCGTCAGGTAATCGGGCAGATTTTTCGCTATGGTATCGCGACCGCCCGATGCAAGAGCGATCCCGCCGCGCATTTGGTGGGGGCTTTGGCGAAGCCCTCTCAGCGCCACTTTCCCGCCATCACCAACGAGAATGAACTCGGGCAGTTGCTCCAGGCCATGTGGGACTACAGGGGAACCGCCGTGGTCAAAGCCGCGCTGCGCCTGACGACGCTGTTGCTTCTTCGCCCCGGGGAACTGCGCCGTCTCAAATGGGGGTGGGTCGACCTGGAAAAGCGCTTGGTGGAGATCCCCGGAGATTTCATGAAAAACGCTCTGCCGCACCTTGTGCCCCTGGCCCGCCAGGTCGTAGCGGAGCTGGAGGAGCTGCGGCCGGTCACTGGCGAGAGCGAGTACGTTTTTCCTGCGGGGTGGGGCGGCAGCCGGCCGATGTCCGAGGCCGGGGTGCTTCAGGCCCTGCGCCGGCTCGGCTATGGGAAAGAGCAACTTGTGGCACACTCTTTCCGCACCACGGCAAGCACACTGCTCAATGAGAGCATGAAATGGAGCGCTGACGCCGTGGAGTTGCAACTGGCACATAAGCCGAAAGACCGGATCCGGGCGATCTACAACCGCGCCCAGCGGCTTGATGAGCGCACCAGAATGATGCAATGGTGGGCGGACCGCCTCGATACCCTCCGGCTTGGAACAGAGCGCAGGATCGTGGCGCTCGGTGAGAAGCAATAAAAGAAATCCAAAAAAAACTGGGAAGTTTTCTGTCTACTCTCGAGCTTTTCACGCGAAAAATCTGAGCCGCTATTGGCATGGGTCCCCTGGCTCCGCAACCTATCGCACATGATGCACCTGCGGCTTTCATGTGAAGAAGGGCTATTTACTTGACTTTAGTTGTTGTTAGAGGACATGCCCGGGGCTAGATGCTCCTGTCTGGATCTAGTCCGATTTTTGACATATCTTTTTTGATGAGCGAGTTAGAGGACAATAAGGAAGGATTGAGATGAAGCCTGTGGCCAAGCCCTGACAGTTCTGTCTCCTGGTGTCGGAAGAGGTCCACCAGGTGATCCGGGAGCGCTCAAAATGTGAGCGGAAAAATACTCACCGAGTTCCCCGTGGATCGCTCACTGGACGACGACGAGTACACGACAAACAGGAACAATGCTGAAGGCATCGTTGCACACCAACCGATGCCGAAAAGACAGCATGGAACTGTTTTGCCTATGACCGCGTGCAGTTGCTCCGACGCGTCACCGTCCGGGTGAAGGGGGTGCACTCTATCGCCGGCCGCTCCCTGTGCGTGCCCGAGCACGAAGTGGACAAGTTCATTCGTCTGGGTAATGAAACCACCCGAAACCATTTCCCAGATCAGGAAGGTGTCTTCCCTTCGACAAACCGGACTTGACCCATTGTCTAGCCCGACTTTCCGACTTATTCGTACAAACAGGTGTAATCTATAGCAAGAGAACGTTATATAGCAAGAGGTGACTATACCCTAAGACGATTATTTCTCTCGGAGCCCCAAGGTGGACACCAGGT
>JAGNHB010000041.1 GCA_018001935.1 Acidobacteriota bacterium | reverse complement strand
CGGGGGCACAGGTCCAAAGAGAGTTCTTTGCGAAACGGGAGTGCGGTGGTGCTCCCCGCAGCCACTTGCTTCCTCGTCCTGATTACAATGTACAGGAGTGCGGTAGCGAGTCTTCGAGCTACCGCTTTGTTCCCGGCGCCACCCCCCGTGGCGCCTTTTTTTTCAACTTCGCGTTTCGGGCGATATCCGTTGGAAATTGCCCTTTCGACGCCCTCTTCGGCTTCATCGGCTCGCGCCTCACCGACGAAATGTGCAAATTGAACTTTTACATTGCAAAATGCACGGATACTTCCTGACGCACTTTTTCAAGGGGTTCCGGGCTTCCGCCGCCGTGCTGCCCCCGGTGGAAAACCGGCTCCTGGTCTACGGAGGGCGGGAGCGCCGGGCCAAGAACGGCGTGGAAGTGACCGGCTTGCCGGATTTGCCCGAAACCCTCTCCCGTCTGTCCGCGACAAGCTCCTAGGATCGATGCCGTCAGATCTGGGGAGTGCGGCGCGAAGGCTTCCGGAGCGGCGCGGGAACCAACCGGGAGCCCGAATCCTGCGCCTTGACCAAGAAGCGAGACCGCAGGGCAACGGACCTTCCCCGCAAATGCCTGCATCCCCCTTCCCACGGCGCTCCGGAAGCCTGCGCGCCTTTCCGTCGGCATTTGTCCGAAAATCCGGAAGCCAACGGTGCCCTATGTGCTACACTGTTTATGTGGAGGTGCAACATGGCCAACATCACCCTGAGCGTGGATTCGGAACTGATTCGGGCGGCGCGGAAGATCGCCATCGACCGGGACAGCAGCCTGAATGAACTGGTCCGCCGTTTTTTGGTGGATTTGGTGGCCCGGGAAGCCTCCCGGCGAGCCCTTTTGGCCGAGGAACTGGACGGGCTGTTTCGCCAGGGTCAGGGCCGGGTCGGAAAGAAGACCTGGACTAGGGAGGACCTCCATGAGCGTTGAACGGGTGTTCTTCGATACCAACGTCCTGGTCTATGCCAACGACGAGTCCGAGCCCGACAAGAGCTTGAAGGCTCGGGAGTTGATACGGCACCATCTAAAGGAGGGGAACGGTTGCCTTTCGGCCCAGGTTCTCTGCGAATTCTGGGTTACCGTCACCCGCAAGATGGCCGTGCCCCTTCCCCTCGACTTGGCGGAACGTCAGGTCCGGCTCCTGGGTACGTTCCAGGTGGTGGGTCTCGACGCGCTCAGTGTCTGGAGAGCCATCGACCTTCAGAAACAGCACACCTTGAGTTTCTGGGATGCCCACATCCTGGCCGCGGCCCTTCTCGGCGGCTGCGGAACCCTCTTCTCCGAAGACTTCCAGGACGGGGCGGCATACTCGGGGGTCCGGGTCGTCAACCCCTTCAAGGTGAGTCCGGAGACGCCAGGCGAGTCCTTCGCAATGCCTCCCTCCTCGGGACCGGAAAATCCCCTCGGCCGGTAGCATACTCTGGCCTCCCCGACCCTTGGGACCCGGGACGGCGTTCGGATGCCGCCGGCTCGACGCCGCCCCCATCGCTGCGACTTGACAGCCCGGCGTGGTAGCACGGCCAGCCTGGCCCTGAAACTGCCCTGCCCCGTCGCGGACGAACGGCGACTGCAGGGCGACTTTTCTCTCGCTCGCCCCCGCCTCTCTCCCGGCCCGCGGTCTTACGCGCCTCCCGCCGGGAGGCGCACGCATTCCGTGGCTTTCACGCGCCGCCCGGCAGGCGGCGCCTACGCCGGGAGGCGCACGCATTCCGTGGCCTTCACTCGCCGCCCGGCAGGCGGCGCCTACGCCGGCAGTCGGTACCCCTTCCCGGGGTCCTTTTCGTTCAGCTTCCGGATGAACTCCTGGCAGTCCTCCCACGAAACCGACTCCACGGGAGCGTCCTTGCCCGCGTTCCTGAAGTACGACGGGTTGTTCCCCATCACCGCTTCCCACTGCCCCTGCGTCACCTCGGTGGTCTGCAGTTCGAAGGGGCGGGAGAGGGTGACGCGGTGCTGCGTCTCGTCGATGAATCTTCCAGGCTCCCCGTCCGGCGAGCCCATGGTGAAACTCCCCGGCGGAATTCGCACGAATTTCATGCCGACGGACCGCGCAAAGGCATCACGTTTCTCCTCCGCCGGCGCCGACGGCTCCTGGGCGCCGAATGCCGTCGAATTGCAACTAAAACCTAACAATATCAATAATAAATTTTCGGCAACCCCAACTGCACGTTTCATGAATTTTCCTTCAGAACAGAAATATTGCCCGCGTTATCCGCCTTCGCCCGGGTGAGGGTTCGGTTCGGTCCCGAGGGATGACTCCGGAGGGGATCGACGCCGTCCATCCTCGTCCAGGAAGCGCTTCCGCCAGTTGCCGAAGCGCCCCTCGGCCACGGCGACCGCCGTGGTCTGGTCCGTCCCCCGCGCGGCCAGCGCCTGGGGGAAGAACTCCTTCACCGCCACCCGGCGCTCCAGGTTCACGTCCGAGACCACGTAGGTGATGCCGAAGCCCCCCTTCCCCAGCACCCGCCCCAGCCGGTACTCGCTCCCCAGCGCCGTGCCCGGCGGCAACGCCGGGGTACGCCAGGGCCGGCGGACCGGGTCGAACCCGCAGGCGGGGCACGCCCCCGACGTCGGCATTTCCCGAAGCGGCGAAAGACCGTCTCCTTGAGGATGGACGAACCGCTTCCGCCCGACCCCGGAGAGATCGAACGTGAATCTCCTCTCCGCACATTCGACCCCTCCGGGGTCGGGGTGATCGGTTCTCCCCTCATTCTATTCACATTCGACCCCTCCGGGGTCGGGGGGTGCCTCGTTTCGTTCTATTCGCATTCGCCCCCTTCAGGGTCGGGGGGGTGACCCTCGTCTCGTTCTTCAACGCCCATCTTCATCACGATCGGTCTAAGAGCACGGCGCAGTCGATCCGAACGCGGGCCCCCCGGCCGAGCGCATCCCCTTCACAGCGGCGCTCCGGAAGCCTGCGCGTCTTTTCTTCGGCATGTGACAAAGCGGCGCTCCGGAAACCTCCGCGCCGCACTCCCGATGCGGCAAATTCGTTTTTCTGCGCCGCTTTTCCTTAATTTTTCGTGTGGTTCGTGGTTCAATTCATCTTCAGTTTGAGTTGAACGTCTATTTTGCAACCCTCCGCGTTCGCGAAAACCGGTTGCGTTCCCGGGGGAGAGGCGTTACAATTTCGCGCTTCGGGACCGGTCGGAACACCCACTCCAAGGAGATAAACATGTACGGAAAAATGAAGGATTTTCTCGCCGAGGAACTCCGCAAACTGGAAGAGCAGAAACTCTACAAGCACGAGCGGGTCATCGAGAGCCCCCAGGGCGCCGAAATCGTCGTCAAGGGGCGCAAGTGCCTGAACTTCTGCGCCAACAACTACCTGGGCCTCTCCTCCCACCCCGAGCTGATCAAGGCCGCCCACGAGGGGATCGACCACCGCGGCTACGGCCTCTCCTCCGTCCGCTTCATCTGCGGCACCCAGGACATCCACAAGACCCTGGAACGCAAGGTGTCGGACTTCCTCGGCCTGGACGACACCATCCTCTTCTCCTCCTGCTTCGACGCCAACGGGGCCGTCTTCGAACCGCTCCTGGGCGAGCAGGACGCCATCATCAGCGACGCCCTCAACCACGCCTCCATCATCGACGGCGTCCGCCTCTGCAAGGCGCAGCGCTGGGCTTACAAACACAGTGACATGCGGGACGTGGAGGAACTCGACGCCGCCACGGGCAAGATGGCCAAGGGGCTCGAACGCTGCCTGAAGGAAGCGGACGAGAAAGGCTGCCGCTTCAAGATGATCGCCACCGACGGCGCCTTTTCCATGGACGGCGACGTGGCCAGTCTCAAGGACATCTGCGACCTGGCCGACCGCTACGACGCCCTGGTCATGGTGGACGACTCCCACGCCAGCGGCTTCATGGGGAAGACCGGCCGGGGCACCCATGAGCACAACGGGGTGATGGGCCGGGTGGACGTCATCACCACCACCTTCGGCAAGGCGCTCGGCGGGGCGTCCGGCGGCTGCATCTCCGGCCGGAAGGAGATCATCGACTGGATGCGCAACAAGGCGCGCCCGTACCTCTTCTCCAACACCGTGGCCCCGTCCGTGGTCATGGCCACCATCAAGGTGATGGACATGCTCTCCTCCACCACCGAACTCCGGGACAAGCTGGAACGTAACACCCTCTATTTCCGAGAAAAGATGACGGCCGCCGGCTTCGATATCATCCCCGGCGTCCACCCCATCACCCCCATCATGTTCGGCAAGTACCCCGACTGCTCCAAGCTGGCCGTCGACTTCGCCAACCGGATGCTGGACGAGGGCATCTACGTCATCGCCTTCAGCTTCCCGGTGGTCCCCCGCGGCAAGGACCGCATCCGCGTCCAGATTTCCGCGGCACACGACATGCACCACCTGGATCACGCCATCGCGGCTTTCACCAAGGTCGGCCGCGACCTCAACATGATCCCCTGACACGCGGATCCCGGAAAACGGAAAATCGCGGGCTTTCGCCCGCGATTTTCTTTTCTGGAAAGCAAAGCGGGAACCCCGGGGTTCCCGCTTCCTTTCGTCAACCGATGCCCGGAATCAGATCCGGAATTCCTTCTCGAGGATGATCTGGGCCTTCTTCATCTCGTACCGTGCCCTGCCGAAGTTGCCGTCCGGGTTCATGACCATCATGATGAAGTACTCTTCGGTGATCATGCGCACGATGAACAGGTACCGTTCCGTGAGGATGGTCATTTCCTGCAGGCAGCCCGTTTCGACGTCTTCCGCCGTCCGCAGGGACGTCTTGAGAAGCGACGTGTACTCCGCGGCCACCAGTTCGTAACTCAGCTCCGGGTCCGGAACCCCGTCCTTGAAGTCCCGATCGATGATGATGCCATCCACCCCGACGATCAGGATGGTCCGAATCCCATCCACCGCCCTCAGAATGGCATCGAGTGTATCCCTGAAAATGTTCATCGCCAAGTGTCGTCCTCAGCGGATGATTCTCGGGGTCAGGAAGAACAGGATCTCCTTGGTGTCCTTCTGCTTGGAGTCACGCCGGAAGAGGTGGCCCAGCAGCGGGATGTCGCCGAGGAGCGGCACCTTGTCGTTCGACCGGATGTCCTCGTCGATCAGCACACCGCCCATCACGGTGGTCCCGCCGTCGCCGACCAGGACTTCCGTCGCGGACTGCGAGGTGATGATGGAGGGGATCCCGTTGACCGTGTTGGTGAAGTCCGCACGGTTGTTCTCCAGCGCGATGTTCAGGAAGACGTTCCCGTCCTCGGTGACCCGGGGCGTGACTTCCAGCTTGAGGGACGCGGAGAAGAACCGGACCGTGGTGGTGTTGTTCTCACTGGTCTGGACGGGGATCTGGAGACCTTGCTCGATCGTGGCCTTGCGGTTGTTCTGGGCCTGGACCTTGGGCTGGCTGATCACCATGACCTGACCGCTGCTTTCCGCGGCCGTCAGGGAGGCATCGAGAAGGAAGGTATCCAGGATGTTCCCGATGGAGAGGCCGATACCGCTCGTGGCGCCGATGGCGGGCAGGTTGATGTTCCAGTTGCCGGTCTTGCCGTCCGCACCGGTGGAAACGCCCGCGCCCTGGTTGGCGGTCCCCGTCGCGGCGCCGCGGCCGGTGGCGGCATTGCCGGCGACATAGGCCGAGTTCGGCGTCTGGGCGGGGCGATACCCGCCGATGCCCGCGAAGGTGTTGGGGCCGCCCACGGTCATCCGCTGCAGGTTGCCGCCGACGAAGCCCAGCTGGACGCCGATGCTGCGGGCGAAGCTGCGGTTGGCGGCGATGATGCGGGCCTCGATCTCAACCTGGTGCTCCGGCACGTCCAGGACCTTGATCAGTTCCTCGACGTCCTTGATGCGCTCGGGGATGTCCCGGATGACGATGGTGTTGGTCCGCTCGTCGAAGTTGATCTCGCCGCTCTGGCTCAGGATCGGGTTCAGGATCTTGCTGGACGCGAGGTCCTTCACCGTGGCGTAGTTCGCCCGGATGGTCTTGGTGGTGATGTACCGGGCGCGCTTGAGTTCCTGGCGGGCCTTTTCCTCGTCCTTGAAGGAGTCCATGGTGCCGATCCGGATGACCTCGCCCTCGATCAGCTTGGCCAACCGGTTGTTCTTGAGCGCCAGGTCGAAAACCTGGTCCCAGGGAACGCAGTTGACCTTCATGGAGATCGTGCCCGAAACGCTCGGATCGACCACGATGTTGAGCCCGATGTTGTCGCCCATCCAGCGGAAGAAGTCCACGATCGGGACGTCGACGACGTCCACCGTGATCGGCTCGCCGGAGAAGTTCACCTGGTCCTCGGAGTCGTCCGACACCATCGCGGCGGTCTTCGCCGACTCGACCTTGGTCGCCAGGAGCTTGACGCCGGGGGCCTGCTTCATGTCGGGCAGGGGAACGGCGGTGGCGGTCCGGACCGGTTCGACGGCCTTCGGTTTCACCACCGGCTCGGGGATCCGGATGATCCCGCTCGTCCCGTCCGTAACCACGGGGGCGGCCTTGGAGGACGCGATCTCGAGCGTCACGCCGTCTTCCTTCCGGGCGGCGGCCGAGGTCGCCACCGGGGTGAACTGGACCAGGAGCCCTCCGGGGGTCCGCTGGATCTCCGCGCCGGAGATGTCCCGGCGGAGGTCGAAGACCACCCGGACCTTGTTCTTCGGCGAGAACTGGGACACGCGGACCTGCTGCACCAGCTCCCCGTTCACCGGGACGGAACTCCGGTTCAGGGCGCACGCCGAGTCCTTGATGTCGATCACCAGGCGGGTGGGGTCCGACAGCTTGAAGTGCGTGTAGCTGCCGATGTTGTTCCCTCTCAGGAGGATCCCGTCAGGCTGCACGGCGATGTCGTTCAGAACACCGAACGCACTTTCCAGGGGTTTCCGGGCCGCCGCGGCGCTCCTGGAATCCTCGGCGAATACGAATAGTCCAGCGGCTATGAATGCCACAAGGAGAATGACTGAGATCATCAATTTCGTGGGGCGCATCAAATGCCTCCTTATCAAAATACAAGTTTTATTTCGCGGGTTTGGTCGCACGGGCGAGGGTTTTGACATTCACCTTGACGGTCTTGTAGTCGTTGGACCCTCTCACCTGATCGACGGCCTGGCTGAGCGTGACCGGGATCGCTTTCTTGCCCTCGATACGATCGATCAGGCTCGAATTCGGTCGAAGCTCGTACTCTTCCACGATGACCCGATATTCGTTGCCCACGCGCGTGATGTTGCTGACGTAGGCGTTGTAGAAGGAGTCTCCCTTCTTCACGTTGTGGGCGTGACGGTCCGGGCCGATGAAGATGGCGGCCTTGCTGCCGTCCTTGTTCTCGAGCACGCCGTTGAAGGTCACTTCGGAGAGCAGGAACGCGCGGAAGCCCTTGAAGTTCTTCCAGCGGACGTTCAGGGGCGGAATCACGGCGATGCGCTCCACCTTCTCCTTCATTTCCTTCTCTTTCGCCTTCACGATGGCATCCTGCATGGCTTCGATGGGGTCGAAGAACGGGTCGGGCTTCCCGGCCCCGACGAACGCCACGCTGCGATAGTCGTTGATCTGGACCTCGGTGGCCTCACCCGGGGCACCCGGGGCGCCCGGGGCGCCTGGGGCGGTCTTGACCGCACCCGGCGCGGCAGGGGCCCCGGCGACAGGGGTCCCGGCGGCAGGCGCTGCCGGAGCGGGCTGCCCGGGGGCGGCAGGCGTCGTCGCCATGGTCTGGCGGGCCTTCGCGATCACTTCCTGGATCTGGGAGTCCTCGTCCGGGTCCTTCACCATGGAGTAGGTCTTGGCCACGAACGACACCTTGATGGTGGGCAGCTGGGCCGTCTTCTTCCAGCCGGGAACGGTGGCCCGCTCCTTGATGTTCAGCCGCTTGAGGTCGAGGGACTCGATGTTCAGGATGCGGCTGTAACGGGACACGGCCTGGAACAGCTCGCCGAGTTTCGTGAAGGTCGCGCTGCACCGGAAGGCGATGGGAATTTCCTGAAGTTTCCGCTCGTTGACCGAGATGCCGGAAATGTCGAAACTGACATCGAACATGTCATATTTTTCCTGGGCATCCTTGTAAAACTCTTTCGCCAGCTGGTCAATTTCCGAACCATCGGGCAGGCAGCGGCTCTGGGCGCTCAACTGGTCGGCCAGGATCGCGATGTCCCGCATGTGCTCGTTTTCGGTCCGGAGAAAGCCCTGGCCTTCCTGCACCTTCTTGTCCAACTGCTCGCGCTCGGTGGTCAACGCGGCGATCTCATCATCGATCTTCTTGTAAATGAGGGTATTGGCAAGGAAGAAAAGGAGACCGACAATGGCCAGCCCGAGTATCAGTTTGACGAGAAGCGGCGTTTCGCTTGATTTTCCTTCAGTTTTAGCCATTTTTCGCCTCTTTCTTCAAAGTTTTTTTGCAGACCACCACGAAACGGTACCGCTTCATCTCGGGCATCTTCGGGTCGATCGACGGCACCGCCTGCGTCTCCGTCTTGAGCAGATCGACGGTGGTGAAGTACCGGCGGGCCTGGAGACCCTGGACGAAATCGGTGATGTAGGGCTGCTCGATGGCGCACCCCTCGAGGCGGACCGTTTCCGAATCCGCTTCCCGTTTCTGGTTCAGCGAATCGATCCAGAGGGAATCCTTCTTGTCGGGCATGCTCACGACGAGGGCGTTGAGCATCTCGACCGGGCCCTTCTGGCTTTCGCGCAGTTCCTTGATGAGGTTCTTCCGCTGGTCCAGTTCGCCCTTCAGCTTCTCCAGGTCCTTGATCTTCTTCTGGATCTCCTCGAGATTGATGCTGTTGGCTTCCGTCCTCAGCTTCTCCACAACCCCCCGCAGCTCTTCCTTGTCACGGTACTTCTTGTAGCCGTACCAGACGCCGAAAGCCACGGCGGCAATCAGGATGAGCACAATGATGAGCACACCCTGAATCGGCTTGTGCTCGACGGGAATTTTCGCGGTGGGTTGCTCAACCGTCCGCTCCCTGAGCAAGTTGATCTTGACCATTTAGTCCTCCATGCTTCTCATCGCCAGGCCGACGGCGATGGCGACTCTGGGAGATATTTCCTTGATGAATGCCGTGTCGAATTTCTGGGTGCTGCCCGACACCCTTCGGAAGGAGTCGAACACTTCGACGGGGATCTCGAACTTCTGCGACAGGTGTTCCTTGAGGCCCTTCGAGTTCGCCGACCCCCCGCTGAGGATCATGCGGTCGATCTTCTCGGTGGTGGTGGTGGCCTTGAAGAAATCGAGCGTTTTCTGGATTTCCAGCTCGATGATCTCCGAAACCTGGTCGATGATCCGGTTCGCCTCGTTCTCGTTGACGGGGATTTCACCCGTGCCCTTCTTGACGACCTCCGCATCTTCGAAGCTCAGGCCGAGGCCCTTCTGGAGGAAGTCGGTGTACTGGTTGCCGCCCACCGAGATATCCCGGGTGAAGAGGAGATCGGGCCCCTTGACGATGCAGAGGTTGGAAAGGCAGGCCCCGATGTTCAGCAGGGCGGTCACGGTGTGCCCCGACGGCTGGTAGTTGTGCCGGTAGGCGTTGAGGAGGGCGAAAGCGTCAATGTCCACCAACCCCGGTTTCTTGCCGGCCAGGTTGATGACGTTGACGTGATCGTCGATCTTCTCCTTCTTGACCGCCACCAGGAGGACCTCGATGGTCCCGGTGCCCGGGACGGGCTTCAAAATCTCGTAATCCAGCCTCACATCGTTGATGTCGAAGGGGATGTACTGCTCCGCCTCCCACATGATGGACTCGTTGAGCTCGTTGGTGCTCTGCTGGGGCAGGTTGATCTTCTTCACGATCACCGAGTGCCCGGAGATGGACGTGGAGACCGTGTTGTTCTTGATCCCCTGCATCTTGTAAATCCGGTTGATGGCGTTGGCCACCGCCAGCTTGTCCATGATGGCGCCGTCGACGATGGTGTCGGGCTGAAGGTTTTCAACGCCGAGGGAGGCCAGTTCGTACTCGCCTTTCCGGATGGGTTTCAAGGCGACAACCTTGACGGAAGTTGAACCAATGTCGAGACCTACCAATTGTTTCGATTTGAAAAACATATCGTCCCCTATCCCTCGCTTGTTTAAAGCAAATGGCGCAAAACTTGCAACATTGCCTCTTTAATAGCAGAAGATTCATCGCCTTGTCAAGATTATTTTTTTTCTTTCGGCACTTTTTCAACAAAAGCAAAGTTCCTTTCGTAATCGTCATCAGCGCGGAAGATGATGATATTTCCCTTGACTTGTCCCGCCGTTCTGATACTCTCAAACCTGCCCAGGAAAGGGACTTCGGTGTTCCCGGGGCAAGGCGGAACCGAAACGGCCGGCCCGGCCCCCGGGGGCCTCAGGACGGCGCCCAGTCTCAAATCAATCCTTCTATAAAGGTGAAACATGACCCAGACCGCACAAGCGATGCTCGAGAGATCCGGGGCCTTCCTGAGCGGGCACTTCCGTCTCTCCTCCGGCCTTCACAGCGGGAACTACCTCCAGTGCGCCAAGGCGTTCGAACTGCCGGAGTGCGCCGTCGCGCTCTCGGGACTCCTGATCGCCGAAGCCGCCGCCCGGCGGGTCGCCTTCGACGTCGTGATCTCCCCCGCGCTGGGAGGGGTCCTTTTCGGGTACGAAGTCGCACGCCAGGCCGGCGTCCGGAATCTTTTCACCGAACGGGACGCCGAAAACCGGATGTGCCTCCGGCGCGGTTTCCACGTCAACCCCGGCGAGCGTTTCCTCGTGCTCGAGGACGTCGTCACCACGGGCGGGTCGACCCGCGAGGTCATCGCGGTCGTGGAACAGGGGGGCGGGATCCTGGCCGGCGTCGGCTGCGTCGCGGACCGAAGCCGGGGCAAGGCGGACTTCGGCGTCCCCCTCCTGTCGCTGATCCAGCCCGAGTTCCCCACGTACCCGCCCGAGTCCTGCCCCCTGTGCGAGCGCGGCGTCCCCGTGGAGAAGCCGGGCAGCCGGAAGTGACCCGGGGCGGGCCCGACATGCCCGAACGGCGCAACCACCGCATCGACGTGGCCTACGTCGGGACCCGTTACCACGGCTGGCAGGTCCAGCCGGACCGGGTGACGGTGCAGAGCCTCCTGGAACAGGCCCTCTCCACCCTCTACCAGGAAAAGGTCGCCCTCGCCGGCGCGGGCCGGACCGACGCCGGGGTGCACGCCCGCCGGCAAACGGCGAACTACACGGCCCCCGGCATCATCCCGCCCCCCCGGGTGCCCGACGCCGTGAACGGGTTGATCCCCAGGGATGTCCGCGTTCTGGGCGCCCGGTTCGTGCAGCCCGGGTTCCACGCCCGCAAGTCGGCCCGGGGGAAGGTCTACCGGTACACCCTCTACACGGGTCGCGTGTGTCCCCCTTTCCGCGCCGACTTCGCCTGGCACTTCCGCCGCACCCTCGACCTCGACGCCATGGCCCAGGCGGGCGCACTGCTCGTGGGCCGTCACGACTTCACCTCGTTCTGCGCCCGCGTGGAAGGCGAGGCGGACCGGGTCCGGACCGTCACCTCCCTGCGGCTGACGCGGTCGGGGCCCCTCCTTTATCTATGGATCGAAGCGGACGGGTTTCTCCACCACATGGTCCGCAACATCGTCGGGACCCTGGTGGACGTCGGGTGCGGGAAACGGTCCGCCGGCGACACGACTACCGTCCTCGCGGCGCGGGACCGGAGAGCCGCCGGCCCGACCGCCCCGCCCCAGGGGCTGGAACTGGTCCGCGTCCGCTACTGACCCGCCCCCGGGAGGCGGAAGACCTCCGTCAGCGCCCCCGCGTCCAGGCCTGCGGCGTCTGCCGGCAGCAGGAAGGCGCAGTCCGCGTTCGACCACGCGAAGAGGTCCGCACTGCCCCTGTCGGAGACGGGTTGGACCTGCACGCGGTCCCCCTCCTGGCGGAGGCGTCCCGGCTTGAAGGACACCCGTCCCGGGTTGTGGGCGGCGGGAGCGGCGAGGCGGGCCCGGGTGAAGTCCGGCCCCGGACGGGACCAGCCGGCCATCGCCCGGAGCGCGGGGAGGACGAAGAGCGCGCACTGCAGGAAGGAGGAGACCGGGTTCCCGCTCAGCCCGAACAGGAGCCGGGCTCCCTTCCGGGCGAAGACCAGGGGCTTGCCCGGCTTGATCGCCACGGCCCGGAACAGGACGTCCCACCCGGCGGCCGCGACCGCTTCCCCCACGAGATCGTACTCTCCCACCGAGACCCCCCCGGTCAGCAGGAGCACGTCGGCGGCTTCCGAGGCCTCCACCGCCCGGCGGATCTCCCCGGGCTCGTCCCGCACGGCGCCGCCCCACGCCGGCGCGAACCCCGAGACCCGGAGAAGGCCGGTCAGCGTGTGACGGTTCGAATTGCGGATCTGGCCCCCCGTGATCGGCTGGGAGACGTCCACCAACTCGGAGCCGGTGTTGAGGAGCCGGATCGTCGGCGCCGGGACCACCGGCAGACGCGCAAAACCCAGGGTCGCCAGGGCCCCGAGGTGCGCAGGGCCGATGGGGACCCCCTTTTCGAGAACGGTTGCCCCCCTCGCACACTCGCAGCCCCGGCGAGCGACGTTCTTCCACGCCCGGACGGGCTCGAGGACCTCCACCCGCCCGCCGGGCAGTTCCCGGCAGACCTCCTTCATCTGGACGGCGTCCGCGCCGGGGGGAAGCGGGGCCCCCGTCATGATGCGGGCCGCGGCCCCCGGGTGGACGGTCACGGAAGAAAGGGTCCCGGCGGGGACCTCGTCGATCACCGCGAGGGTCACCGGGACCTCCCGGACATCGTCCGCCCGCACGGCGAACCCGTCCATCATGGCCCGGTCGAAGGGCGGGACCTCCTCGCCGGCCGTCACGTCCGTCGCGACCACCCGCCCGAGGGCCGCCCCGATCTCCGTCTCCACCGGGGCCGGCACCCGGCACGATCCCCGGACGATTCCGGTCGCTGCTTCGATGCTGATCATGTTTCCTCCCTGTCCCCGGTCGGGGTGAAAGGGGCATTATAAACCAAACCCGGAAATCGCGCACCTGGTGGCGCCAACGCCGGGGGCCGTCCCCCGGGGGCAGCCGGCGCGGCCTGGCCGTCGAATTCCGCTTGTGAACCCTTCCCGCTGTGGTACAATCCCCCAATCCCCGCCGCGGGCCGGCCAGGTCCCGGGAGAACGGCGACGGACGCGGGCAGGTCGAGGGACAACCGTCCCCGCAACCCCACCGCCGCCGGATCATCCTTCCTGCAGGCCCCGTCGGCACCGACGCCTTGCCGCGGAGAACAGAGCCGTCCATGTACAAAGGGAACAAGATCACCATCGTCATCCCCTGCCTGAACGAGGAGGAAGGGATCGCCCGGGTCCTCGAGCAGATCCCCGCCTTCATCGACGAGGTCGTCGTGGTGGACAACGACTCCACCGACCGCACCGCCGAGATCGCCGCCTCCATGGGGGCCACCGTGATCCACGAGAACATCCGGGGGTACGGGCGCGCCTACAAGACCGGCCTCGCAAACGCCAAGGGAGACATCATCGTCACCATGGACGGGGACCACTCCTACCCCCTGGACGCCGTGTCCTACCTCATCGAAGCCCTGCTCCGTTCGGGCGTCCGTTTCGTCTCGGGTTCCCGCTTCCCGATCCAGCAGAAGGGCGCCATGTCGTTCAAGCACCGCTTCGGGAACATCGTCCTGAGCACCTTCATGACCCTCCTGTACTTCCGCTGGATTCGCGACTCCCAGTCCGGCATGTGGATCTTCTACCGCGACGCCCTGGCAAAGATGAGCCTCAAGAGCGACCTGATGGCCTTCTCGGAGGAGATCAAGATCGAGGCCATCCGGCGGAGGGACATCGGTTTCAAGGAAATCCCCATCAGCTTCACCAACCGCAAGGGGGAGATCAAGCTGCAGCCCTGGCGGGACGGTTTCCGCAACCTGTTCTTCCTGCTCCGGAAGCGGTTCCGGCCCTGATGGGGAGCCCCCCCTGCCCCGTCTGCCGATCGACGCGAACCCGGTTCCGGCTCCGAAACCGGGATTTTCTCTTCCGCACGACCGACCGGTATCACGATCTCTTCCGCTGCGGGGACTGCGGGGCCGGCTTCCTCCACCCGCAACCCTCCGACGCCGAACTGCAAGCCGCCTACCCGTCCCCCTACTGGTGGGTCACCGAGCGGGCTTCCCGCTCCCTGTCCGCCCGACTGGAGACCCTCTACCGGGAAACCGTGCTCCGGCACCACGTCCGCGTGGCGCGCTCCGCCATGCCCACGCCCCCCGGCCCGCTCCTGGACGTCGGGTGCGGCAGCGGGACCTTTCTCCACGTGTTCCGCCGGCGGACCGGCATCGCGGGGGTCGGCCTCGAAACGTCCCCGGACGCCGCGCGCTGCGCCCGGGAGCGTTACGGCATCGACGTCCGCGCGGGGGAACTCCTGGAGACCGGCTACCCCGGGAACACCTTTTCCCTGATCACGATGTTCCACGTGCTCGAGCACCTGCGGGACCCCGTGGAGGGACTTTCACACCTGCGGCCCTGGCTGGCCCCCGGGGGCCGTCTCCTGCTGCAGGTCCCCAACCTCGACAGCCTCCAGTTCAGGCTTTTCGGGAAGCGCTGGACCGGCATCGACATCCCCCGGCACCTCACCGGTTTCACGCCCGCCGCCCTGGAGCGTTGCCTGCGTCGGGCCGGGATGCGGCTGGTCCGGCTGCGCCACTGGTCGTGGCGGGACGACCCCGCCGCCGCGGTCTCCTCCCTCTTCCCCGGGCTGGACCCGGTCGCCCTTCAGATTCGCCGCAACATTCGGTTTGCCTTGCCGAGGAAATTCCTTTATCTTGTGCTTGTCGCCGCCGCGACTCCGCCCGCCTTCCTGGAGGCCGCCTCGGGTAAGGGGGCCACGATGTTCGCCACGGCTGAAAAAGCAGACTGAGGAGAGGCCCGATGTCCGTAAGAAGAATTCACATGCTGCTGACCGGCGGGACCATCGAGAAAGTCTACGACGAGGTCCGCGGCGGCATCGACAATCTGGAGGGGCGCATCGATTTTTACTTCCCCCGGTTGCGTCTCCCGTACGTCCGGATCATCCCGCGCCGGGTCATGAACATCGACAGCCTGGGCATGACCGACGAACACCGGGCCGAGATCGTGGCCTACCTCCGGTCCATCCTCCCCGACGGCCTGCCGGTGGTCATCACCCACGGCACGGACACCATGGTGGAAACCGGGAAGTACATCCGGGCCCGGCTGCCCGAGGTCACCGTCCCCATCGTGCTGACGGGCGCCATGCTGCCGCTGGTGGTGGAAAACAGCGACGGGCTCCAGAACCTGGCGGAGAGCATCTTTGCCACCCGCTTCCTGGCCCCCGACGTCTACATCGTCTTCCACAACGAGTGCTACACCATGGACGACGTCCGGAAGAACCGGGAGAAGAAGACCTTCGAGAAGCCCTCGGAATGCGGCGGCGCCTGATCTCCCCCGGACGGGTCGAGGTCTGCCGCGACGCCTCAAAGCACGCACGGGAGGTTTTCCGCCATGTCCAAGCGCTGGGTCCCGACCCTCGACTGGCTGCTGGTCCTGGTTCCGGTCACCATCGGGGCGCACTTCCTGTACCCCCTCGAGCACACCCTGATCTTCTTCCTCGCGGCCCTCGCCATCATCCCCCTCGCCGGGTTGATGGGCAAGTCGACGGAGACCCTCGCCGACCACACGGGGGAGGCCGTGGGCGGTCTCCTCAACGCCACCTTCGGCAACGCGGCCGAGTTGATCATCGCCCTGGCGGCCCTCCAGAAGGGCCTTCACGACGTCGTGAAGGCTTCCATCACCGGGTCCATCATCGGGAACATCCTTCTGGTCCTGGGCGCCGCGTTCCTGGTGGGCGGGATCCGGCACAAGGAGCAGCGGTTCAACGCCGCCGGGGCCCGCAGCCAGGCCACCATGCTCACCCTCGCCGCCATCGCCCTGGTGCTGCCGGCGGCGTACCACCACCTCGGGGGGCGGGAGGCCCTCCTGCACGAGGGCGGCATGAGCCGGGAGATCTCCGTCATCCTTCTGGCCACGTACGGCCTGGGGCTCCTCTTCTCCCTGCGGACGCACAAGCACCTCTTCACCGGCCACTGTGAGAAGGCCCACCCCAGGGAACACACTTCCCAGTCGCGACGCGCCCTCCTCCGCTCCCTCGCGGTGCTCGCCGTCGCCACCATCCTGACGGCCTGGATCAGCGAGATCCTGGTGGGTTCCATCGAGCACGCGGCCCACGCCCTCGGCATGACCGGGGTGTTCGTCGGCGTCATCGTCGTGGCGGTGATCGGCAACGCCGCGGAACACAGCACGGCGGTCATCGCCGCACAGAAGGACCGCATGGACCTCAGCCTGACCATCGCCCAGGGAAGCTCCATCCAGATCGCCCTGTTCGTGGCCCCGCTCATCGTCGTCCTGAGCACCTTCGTCGGTCCCCGGACCATGGACCTCGTCTTTACCATCCCCGAGGTGCTCGCCGTGGTCGTGTCCGTCTACATCGTCGGCCAGGTCACCTCCGACGGGGAGTCCAACTGGCTGGAAGGCGTCCAACTCCTCTCCGTCTACGCGATCCTGGCCCTGGTCTTCTACTTCCTTCCCGCCCATTGAGGGCGGGAGCGGGGCTCCGGGCCCCGGATTCCACTGCGTTGGAGGTTGCCGTGAGCGAAATGGAAATCCTCGTGACCTTCCCTGGCGGGTGGCGGGTCGACGCCCGATTCGGGCCCCACACCATCGCCTCAGACCAGCCGGTCGATCGCGGCGGAGAGGACACCGCCCCCCCGCCCTTCGAGGCGTTCCTCGCATCCATCGGCAATTGCGCGGGAGGGTACGTCCTGGGATTCTGCCGGAAGCGCGGGATCCCCGCGGAGGACATCCAGATCGTCCAGAAGGTATCCCTCGACCCGGAGACGGGGATGGTGACCGACCTGGTCCTGGAGATCCAGGTCCCGGCGTCCTTCCCCGAACGTTACCACGGCGCTCTTGTCCGGGCGGTGGACCAGTGCAAGGTGAAGAAGCACCTGGAGAACCCCTTTCCCATGTCCGCGACGACCAGCGTGCGCCAGGGATGACCGTCCCGGGAAAAACCGCCTCCTTCCTGAACCGGATCGGCATCCTCCGGGAATTCCCCGTGGAAAAACTTGAAATCACCTCCCGCGATCAGGTATGATGAGGCGGAGAGCAGGTTTTCGCAAGCGAGCACCCGGGCATGTCACCAAAGGAAAAGAAAGTCTCCGATTACATCGAGTGGACCTCCATCTCCTACAGCCGGCTGCGTCCCCTGATCATCCTCGGGATCGCCGCCCTGCTGCTGGTGGGGGTGTATTTCGTCGCCAAGTACGGCTTCATCTCCGCCGGGAAGACCGTGGACACGGAAAAGCTGGCCCGGCAGGAGAAGCGCTCCGCCAAGTTCCAGAACCTTTACGGCGACGTCCGGGTGAAGCCGGCGGGGTCCGCCAACTGGCTCTCCGCCGAGCTGAAGATGCAGGTCTACCCCGGAGACATGGTGTCCACCAACTTCAACAGCTCCTGCCGGATCACCTTCTTCGACGGCACGGTGTACGACGTCAAGCCCAACTCCATGATCTACATCCAGGAGTCGCACGAGGACAGCGCGACGTCCCGCAAGTCCGTCAGCGTCGAGCTTTCCAAGGGCGGTGTCGATCTCTCCACCTCGGAGACCACGGAATCGAAGTCGAAACTGCAGACCAAGAACACCGTCGCCGACATGGGCCCGAACACGGTGGCCCAGGCGAACCTGAGCGGGGACAACGCGGAGACGCAGGTCAAGATCTTCCAGGGGCGTGCGCGCGTCGCCACCCGCGACGGGAAGCAGGTCCTGGACCTCTCGCGGGGCGAGCAGGCGTCCGTCAGGGGGGCGAAGATCGACAAGTTGCCGCTCCCCCCGAGCCCGCAACTGGTCGAGCCCCAGAACACGGAGATTCTCACCGCCACCCGCCCCGAGAAGTTCACGGTGCTGCTCCGCTGGAAATCCCCCGTCCCCAACCTCCGCTTCAAGGTCTTCGTGGCCACCGACCCCTTCTTCAATTCCTTCGTGCACTTCGAAGAAATCCCGGGCAAGGAGTACTGCCTGCTCAAGGGTCTCCCGTTCGGCACCTATTACTGGAAGGTCATCCCCGTCAACGCCGCGGGGCTCGAAGGCGGGTCCCAGGTCACAAGCTCCTTCAAGATCCGGCCCAAGGCCAGCGATGCCGACAGCAAGGTCCGGTTCGACATCCTGTCGGTGGACGTCTACGGCGCGACCATCCTCATCCGCGGGAGAACCGAGCCCTACTACCAGCTGCTGATCAACAACAAGCTGGTGATGGTGGACAGGGAAGGAAAGTTCAACCACTACGTCGAGGACTTCGACCCCGGCGCCGAGGCGGTCATCCTCCGCATTCAACTGAAGAACGAGTCGGGCATCCTCAAGGAATTTCTCCGGAAGATCCCGCTGAGATAGGTCAGGATGCACCCCCGGAAGCCTCCCCTCGATTTTTTCTACGTTTACGAGAGCACGCCGCCGGAACTCCCGGTCGGCCCCGCACCCTTTCACGCCCCGCACCTGATCGAGCGGGGGGACCTCTTCCTCCCCAGGCTCCCGTACCACCCCGAGTGCCGCCTCGCGCTCATCCCCTACCAAACCCCCGTGGACGGCCTGGGGGAGAGGGTCCGGCGGATTTTCCCCAACGCCCGGCTGGTGACCTATTCCACCGTGGCCTCCCGGGAGATCGAAGAGGCCTCCGCGCGCAACCACTTCTCACTGCACGTCTACCTCCCCCTCTCCGCCTCCCTGCTGGACTGCCTGTACCGGAACCTGGTCGGTCCGGGGCTGCGGCCGAAACCGGCCTGGCACGCCCCGTACGCCGTCATCGACGGGGGGCGCGACGGGCTTCGGAACCTGTCCCTCAAGGAAGACTACCACCGGGTTTGCCACGAGTTCGCCCACCTGGCCAAGTCGCTGCTCAACTGTGACCTTCTCTTCCTGTTCCTGGAAAACCGGAAGACCCGCCGGATGGAACTCGCCTACTCCGATCGCGACGGTGCGACCGCGGGGTTCGAGCCCACCCGGATCTTCCCCGGCCTGACCCTCGCGGAAGACCCCGATTGCGAGGCCACTTTCGTCCTGATCCCCGACATGTACCCCGAGCCCGGGGCCGATCCCGGCCGGATCTGCGCCGTCCAGCCAAGCCTCGCCTACGCCTTCCGTCACCGGTCCGGGGCCGGCTTCCTCGTGGCGGTCAACAAGACACCGACGAAGTGCCTTCGCACTCCCGAACCCGAGCAGATGCGGGCCGTCTGCCTCACCTTCATCCAGATCGACCGGAACGTGCGCGCGTGCGACGAAGCCCGGCGCCTCGCCATCGTCGACGACCTGACCAGCCTCTTCAACTTCCGGTTCCTCCGCCGGTACCTGGCCACCGAGATCCGCTGCTGCGCCGGCGAGGAGAAAAACCTGTCCATCCTGTTCATTGATATTGACAACTTCAAGCGCGTCAACGATACTTATGGGCACATCGCCGGAAGTGCAGTATTGTGCGAAATGGGAAACATTTTCCGAAGAACCGTGCGAAATGCCGACATGATCGCGCGGTACGGGGGGGACGAGTTCGTGATCGTCTTCCCCGGCCTGGTGCTGGAGGATGCCTTCGTCATCGGGGAGCGCCTCCGGCACATTGTCGAGAAAGCCGAGTTCCACGGGGATGCCGGCTTGAACATGCAGCTCACCATCAGCATCGGGGTCGCCGCATACCCGGCGAACGCCCGGTCGGCGGAGACGCTGCTCAAGCGGGCGGACGCCGCCATGTATGCCGCCAAAGAGGCCGGCAAGAACAAAATCGTGACAGCAGGGCAATAAGATGAAATTTCGATCGCTCTTCAGCTTCTTCTCCAACGATCTGGCCATAGACCTGGGCACCGCGAACACGGTCGTTTACGCCAAGAACAAGGGGATCGTCCTCAACGAGCCGTCCATCGTCGCCATCAACAAGCTGACCAACCGCGTCGAGGCGGTCGGGCGCGAGGCCAAGGAGATGCTGGGCCGCACGCCCGGGAACATCGTGGCCATCCGCCCCATGAAGGACGGGGTCATCGCCGACTTCGACACCACCGAGCAGATGCTCAAGTACTTCATCAAGAAAGCGCACAACCGCGAGCACCTGGTCAGCCCCCGCGTCGTGATCGGGGTCCCGTCGGAGATCACCCAGGTGGAGAAGCGGGCCGTTCGCGAGTCGGCTTTCCGCGCCAAGGTCAACGAGGTCTACCTGGTGGAGGAGCCCATGGCGGCAGCCATCGGGGCGGGCCTGCCCATCACCGAGCCTTCCGGCAGCATGATCGTCGACATCGGCGGCGGGACCACCGACATCGCCGTCATCAGCCTGAGCGGCATCGTCTACAGCCGGACCATCAAGGTGGCCGGCGACGAGATGGACGAGGCCATCATCCAGTACATCAAGCGCCGGCACAACCTGCTCATCGGCGAGCGGACCTCCGAGCAGATCAAGATGCAGGTGGGGTCCGCCTATCCTCTCGAAAAGCCGATCTCCATGACCATCAAGGGACGGAATCTCATCGACGGCATCCCCAAGAACCTGGAGATCACGGACGAGGAGATCCGGGAGGCGCTTTCCGACTGCACGGCCACCATCCTCAACGCCCTGCGGGTCGCCCTCGAGCGTACCCCGCCCGAACTCTCCGCCGACATCGTGGACCGGGGCATCATGCTCACGGGGGGAGGCGCACTCCTGAAGAACCTGGACCGGCGGATCATGGAGGAGACCAAGCTCCCCGTCTTCATCGCCGACAACCCCCTGTTCAGCGTGGCGTTGGGAACCGGCAAAATGCTCAGCGACTTCAACCTCCTGAAGAAAGTCGCCTCCCAGTGAGCCCGGCGGCCTCGGGCCCGCCACGTTTCCTCGGGGGCGGCGCACGGAGGCTTCGCCGGGAAAGCCCTCCAGCCGGCGCCCGCCCTTGCGCCGGAATGTGCGGCCTTTTCGCAGGGTGAAGGAGATTTCTTGCACCAGAGCGCCCACCCCCACGATGAAAAGCAAGGGGCGGCCATCAACTCCGTCATCGCCGCCGTCGCGTTGACGGGGACCAAGATCGCCGTCGGCCTCCTGACCGGCAGTCTCGGGATTTTAGCGGAAGCGGCCCACTCGGGCCTGGACCTGGTGGCGGCACTCATGACCTGGATGGCGGTGCGCATCTCCGACCGACCCGCCGACCAGACCCACCCTTACGGCCACGGCAAGGTGGAGAACCTCTCGGCCCTCTTCGAGACCGCCCTGCTCGTCGCCACCTGTGTCTGGATCATCTGGGAGGCCGTTCATCGGTTGGCGCACGCGTGGGAATTCAAGGTCGAGGTGACCGCCTGGTCCTTCATCGTCATCATTTTCTCGATCGTCATCGACGTGTCCCGGTCCCGCATGCTGTTCAGAGCGGCCCGGAAGTTCAATTCCCAGGCACTTGAAGCCGACGCGCTCCACTTCCAGACCGACATCTGGAGTTCCGCCGTGGTCCTGCTGGGCCTCGTGGGGGTCCTTGCCAGCCGAATCCCCGGGGCGGCCTTCCTGCTCCACGCCGACGCGGTCGCCGCCCTCGTGGTCGCCGCCATCGTGGTCTGGGTGAGTTTCCGGATGGGTTTTCGAACCGTCCAGGCCCTGCTGGACGCCGCGCCGGAGGGCATGACCCAGAAGATCAAGAACGCCGCCGAGTCCCTGCCGGGCGTGATGGACTGCCACAGGATCCGGGTCCGGTACTCCGGCCCCCGGCTTTTCGTCGACGCCCATTTCACCACCGACGGCGGCCAGACCCTGCGGGAGGCCCACGACCTGGCAAACCGCGTCGAACAGACGATCCAGGACATTGCCCCCGACGCCGATGTCACGGTCCACCCGGAGCCCCCGGAGGACCATCGGTCCCCTGAAACCCCGACAACGCCGGAAGCCCCCGACGAGCGTCCGTGATCTTGCGCACAGCTTTCCCGGCTTCGGCTTGACTCCGCACCCCGCATCCCCTACGCTGGGCCCGGCAAAGAGGCCCCCGGCCCATCGGCAGCGGATTAGCGCACCGCGACGGCGTCCGGGCGGGTCGCGGGGAACGGGAGAATTTGAACCCGCAGGCTTGAATTACCCTTGTTTTTTCCTTCCTCTTCCGCTAGAATGACGACGGATCGGGAAAGCAAATTCAGTGGGTGTTTTCAGCATTTTCCCCTGAGCCATGCCTCGAATCTCCTCCAGGAGACGGTATGGATTTTCTGAAGAAGGTTTTCAAATCACTCTGGGGCAAGAAAGAGCAGGCCCCTCCGGAGGCGGTGTCCCCGGAGCCGCCCGCGGTCGGTCCTTCCGCCCCCGCCCCCGCTCCCGCCGCTCCCGAGCGGGGCACCGTTATCCAGCGTCCCGTCGAAGTCCGCGTGGCCCCCGCCGAGAAGCGCGAGGAGGACAAGGCCCCCGTCCTGGTGGAAGTCTCCGAGAAACCGGACCATTCCGTCACGGTGGTCGTGGAGGCTTCCCCGGCGAAAACCCCCGCCGCGACGATTTCCGCCCCGGCCGAGGTCATCGCCGAGGATGAGCAGGCCGAGAAAGAGGCCGGCGTCATCCAGACCACCACCCTCTTCGAGGACGAGGAGTGGGACGATTTCGACTCCGCCTTCGATCGGGCCTTCGGCATGGCCCCGCCAAACCCGGTGGAGGAAGCGGCCATCCTCCTGACGGCCGGTCCGTCCACGGAAACCCAGCCCGCCGCCACGGTGTCGAACAGCGACTACATGGGCGTCCAGGACCTCTTCGCGGAGATCGCGGCCAACTACGCCCGCCCCATCAAGTCCTTCATCCACGAACTGATGCGCGGTCCCGTCATCATGGACTGGATCGACATCTGCCGGCCGGCGCTCGAGACGATCCGCAAAGCCGCGGAAAAGATGGAATTCGAAGTGGCCGCCAAGTGCATGAACGATTTCTCGGAGGCCCTCTCCCTCGCCGCCAACCGGGATGAACGCCTCATCTCCGAGGAGCACCGAGACCTGATCCTCGCCATCTTCGAGGAGATGGTCCGGGTGCTCCCGAAGACCTTCACGATCCGGGAGGAGGAGCACCTCCGGGAAGCCATCATCATCAACTCCCTCCTCAAGCAGATCCCCGAAGTCGGCCGGGTCACCATGGACAAGCTCTACGGCGTCGGGCTCACCAGCCTGGACGCCATGTTCAACGCCCGCGCCGAGGACCTGGCGGTAACGACGGCCATCCCCATGTGGCTGTGCGAGAAGATCTGCGTCAAGTTCAACCAGTTCAAGTTCGAGATCGACGATTCAACCGGCGAGGAGGCCCATGTCGCCCTCAACCGCCGGCTGGGGACGCTCCTCTCCGAGCTGAAGCGCCAGCACGAGGGGTACGAGAGAGCCGCCGAGATGGAGTGGACCCAGCCGGAATTCGCCCAGCAGAAGAAACAGTTCCGCCAGGGCCGCCAGGAGGCCGCCCTTCAGATCAACATCGTCCTGGCGGAGATGGAGGAGTTCGAACTGGTCGATTCGATCCAGAAAATGCCGTTCGACGAGCGGATCCGCGTCCTTCTGGAACTGCTCTCCAGCCGGGGAGCCGATGCCGAGGGCGAACCCAAGGAATAAGGCTGTCGTTATTTGATTTGACAAGACCATGAGCATTGCCGCACCGGTAACGGCGCCGGCAGAAAGGTGGGTAACCTATGGCTGATTTCACCCGGGAACAAGTGTTGCAGAAAGTCAGGAACGCCGAGTCCATGGAACGGGCCGACCTCCGCAAGATGGACCTCAGCAAGGCGCCCCTCGAAAGGGCCAACCTGAGGCGCGCGGACCTGGAGGGCGCCAACCTGGAGGATTCCATCCTCAAACTGGCGAACCTCTCGAACGCGAGCCTTCGGGAAGCCTACCTGGGCCGGGCGGACCTGGAAGGCGCCAACCTCCAGAAAGCCGACCTGGAAGAGGCAAAGCTCGACGGCGCCATCCTGGACGGTGCGGACCTGAGCCGCGCCAACCTCGAGGGCGCCGTGATGGAAGGCGCGAGGCTCAGGGGGGCACGCCTCAATTACGCCCAGCTCGAACTGGCGAGCATGGGCAAGGTGAACCTCGAGGAAGCGACGCTGACCGACGCCGACCTCAGCGAGGCCTACCTGGGCGGCGGAAAGCTCGCGAAGGCCAACCTCGAAGGGTGCCAGATCTTCAAGACGAACTTCGAGGAGGCAGACCTCTCGGAAGTCCGCCTCGACCAGGTGAAACTGGACGAGGTCTATGCCGAGGGGGCCCGTCTCGTCAAGGCCAGCCTCTTCCGGACCCACCTCAACAAGGTGAAACTGGGCAGGGCCGACCTGAGCGAGGCGGACCTCCGGGAAGCCCGGCTGGAAAACTGCCAACTCGAGGGCGCGACCCTGACGGGGGCCAAGCTCTTCGGCATCGACGCCCCGGGCGGCCAGCTGGTCCAGGCCGTTGCGGACTGGGTCGATGTGTCGAAGGACGGCGACGGTTCCAACCTTCTCGAAGGCCCCGCCCTGCAGGACTTCCTCAGGACGGGGAAACTGGCGGCCCCGCCTTCCGCCGCCGCCCCGCCGACGGACCAGGCCAAGCGGTTCTTCGGCAAGGGCGACGCCCTGAGCAACGCCACCATGGAGTTCGGCGAGAATTCCGTCGTCGAGATCGAGAGCAAGTTCGACAAGTGCATGATCACCTTGCACAAGGGCGCGCAGTTGACCGTCGGGCCCAACGGGATGCTCAAGGGCTGCCGCCTCCAGGGCGAGGGCGAGATCATCGTCCACGGCCACATCAAGGAAGAGGAGGTCGTCCCCACCATCATCGGCCCGAAACGGCTGATCGTCGGGGCCCAGGGGAGCCTCGAGGGTACGGTGCAGCAACCGGTCGAATACACCGAGTTCGGGTTCGAGAAGGGTTGCCACCTCCGGCTGAAAATCCAGAAACCCAAAAAAGACAAATAACTACAGGAAAGGAGATCACCGATGTCCCAGGATCTTCAAGGCAAGGATCAACCCGTAACCCCGGCGCCCGCACCGGCTCCGGCGCCCGCACCGGCCCCGGCGGTGAAAGTCGCCCCCGCCACGATGGTGGTCAAGCAGACCATCCTGGAGGACGGCACCGAGTTCGATGGCTCCATCAAGAGCAAGTGCCCGCTGGTCGTCAGCGGAAAAGTGAAGGGCGAGGTCACCGCCCCCTCCCTGACCGTCCTCGAGACCGGGGCCGTCCAGGGGCAGGTCAAGGTTTCCCAGCTCAGCTCCAAGGGGGAAATCGCCGGTCAGATCGAGGCGGACAGCGTCGAACTGTGCGGAACCGTCAGCGACCAGACCACCATCAAGGCGACCACGCTCGAAGTGAAGCTCAGCCAGCCCGGCAGCGGGAAACTCCAGGTCACCTTCGGCAACACCGAACTGCACGTCGGCGAGAAGCCGGCCAAGTGACGATTCTTACCGGCCGGCGCCCACCGCCGGCCGGGCCCTTCCCCGACCACCCCCCAGCCGGGCGGGTGGATGCCGGTGGAGGACTGTACGCATACCGGGCCCCGGGTTCGACCGGGGCCCGGCCCGTTTTCCCCTGGAAAAAATGAACGCGGCGTTGGACGCCGCGTTTTCCACCACCACGAACCACACCTTGGGAACCGGAAGGCATTCCCCGGAGCCGGCAAACGTTCCGCCCCCCCAGACACTTTCAGTCTAGCACCCGCGGAAACCATCGGTCAACCCGCCGGGTTCCGGATCTGTGACCGATCTCACGGGATTGCGGTTTGATCAGCGGGGGAGCCCCAGCAGGGCCATGGCTTTCTGCAGGTCCTCCCAGGCGGCTTTCTTTGCCCCGGGATTTTGCAGGAGGTAGGACGGGTGATAGGTGCACACCACGTCGGCGAAGCGCCAGCGCAGGACGCGTCCCCGCAGCGAGGCGACGGACGCCGTGGTGTCGAGAAGGTACTTCGCGGCCGTTCCCCCGAGGCACACGATCACCCGGGGCCTGAGGATTTCCGCCTGCCGGACCAGGAAAGCCCCGCAGACGGCCATTTCGTCCGGGAGCGGGGTCCGGTTCTCGGGCGGCCGGCACTTGACCACGTTGGCGATGTAAACCTGATCCCGGCGAAGGGTCATGGCGTGGATCATCCGGTCCAGCAACTGGCCCGCGTTCCCCACGAACGGGCGTCCCGTCCGGTCCTCGTTGGCGCCCGGGCCCTCCCCGACGAACAGGAGGTCCGCCATCAGGTTTCCTTCCCCGTAGACGATGTGGGTCCGCCCCCCGTGGAGGCGGCAGCGGGTGCAGTCCCCGATCTCGGCGCGCAGGGCGTCCATCATGGCCTGCCTCTCCGCCCGGCATGCCGCTTCGTCCGGCCCCGGTTCCGCCGGCGCCGCAGCGGCCGCGGGGGGGAGCGTTGCCGGGAGGGGCGCGGGGAGAGACTCCGGGGGAGGGGCGGGAAGATCCGGCACCGGGGCGGCTTTGACGGGGGAACCGGGCGGCGGGACGCCGGGGAGCCGGGTTGGCTCCCCGTTTTTCCGAAGCGCCGGGACGCGGAGGTACTCGACGCCCAGGTCACGGTAAGCCGCCAGGAGGTCGGAGAGCAGCGCCAGGGGCGTCCGCGGCGGGGGTGGGACCGGTGAGGTCATGTCAGCGCACCGTCTCCAGGTCGTTGAGGAAGCGGGGATCGTTGCGCCAGTCGGGCTCCACCTTCACGTTCAGGTGGAGATACACCCTGCAGCCGAGCATCTTCTCCATCTCGAGCCGGGCGGCCGTCCCGATGGCCTTCAGGCGGCTCCCCCGCGCCCCGATGACGATTCCCTTCTGCGAGTCGCGTTCCACCACGATGGAGGCATCGACGTGCAGCAGGCCGTTTTCCCGGCGCCCGGAGTCGTCGAAGAGGTCGATGACCACCGCCGTCGTGAACGGCATCTCGTCGCGGACGTTGGCCAAGAGTTTCTCCCGGACCAGTTCCATGGTCATGAACCGGTCGGACACGTCCGTCACGAAGCCCTCTTCGTAGAAAAGGTCCCCTTCGGGGAGTCCCTGGAAGATCTCGGCCAGCAGAGGCTCCGCGCCGTCTCCCGAGAGGGCGCAGACGGGGACGTACGAGGCGTAGGCGTGCTTCTGACGGTAGAAGTCGATGATGGCCAGGAGTTTGCCCTTCCCCACCAGGTCGATCTTGTTCAGGGCCAGGATGGCGGGCTTGCCGGAACCGGCCACCAGGTCCATCACGAACTGTTCGCCGTGCCCGAAGGACTGGCCGGCGTCGATGACGTGCAACAGGAGGTCGGCGGTCTGCAGGGCGTCGTGGATGTACTGCACCATTCGGCGGTTCAGCTCGTGCCCCGGCTTGTGAACGCCCGGGGTGTCGAAGAAGACCGCCTGCCCGCGGGCTTCCGTCAGGACACCCAGGATGCGCCGGCGGGTGGTCTGGGGCTTGTCCGAGACGATGGACACCTTGCGCTTGAGCAGGGAGTTCAGCAGGGTGGATTTCCCCACGTTGGTCCGCCCCACGACGGCCACGTAGCCGCAGCGCAACCGGCTCGGGGCTGGTTTAGGGTTCTTTCCTCGCAACATGACCTCCCGTCGACACGCCGGTCGCCGTCGGGCGACCGGGGGGTGCCGATCCTACCCGCGCCTTCAGAGGGGGCGGGTGTCCTCCATTCTGGCGTTGTGGTGGGCGTAGATTCTCCACGCCTCGTCGAGGATGGCCCCGGCGACGCGGTCCTTGTCCGTCGGCTCGAGCACCCGCTCGGTCCCGTCCGGGTGCACGAGGGTGACCGCCGACGGGACCGCACCGAAGCCCGACCCGGGCCCCACCCGGTTGGCCACCATCAGGTCGGCCCCCTTGGCCGAGAGCTTCCGCCGGGCCTCCGCCACCTCGTCGGCGGTCTCCGCGGCGAAACCGACGAGGACCTGGCCGCCGCGGCGCAGGGCGCAGGTGTGGGCCAGGATGTCCCGCGTCCGCACCAACTGCAGGCCCAGGGACCCCTCGGTCTTTTTGATCTTTTCCGGGCAGGGGCTCTCGGGCGTGTAGTCGGCCACCGCGGCCGCGAACACGCCGATGTCGAACTCGTTGCGGAGGTTCTCCACGGCTTCCGCCATATCGGCGGCGCTGCGCACGGAAACGAGATCGCACTCGAAATCCGGCTCGTGGGTGGTCGGCCCCGCGACCAGGATCACCCGGGCGCCCCGTCGGGCGGCGATCCGGGCCAGTGCGAAGCCCATGGTCCCCGTGGAGCGGTTGGTGATGAAACGGATGGGGTCGAGATCCTCGGCGGTGGGCCCCGCGGTGATCATCACGGTCTTCCCGGCCAGGGTCCCGGGCGTGGCGGCGGCAAAGACGGCCTCGGCGATGCGTCCCGGGTCCGCCAGTCGCCCTTCGCCTTCCTCGCCGCAGGCCAACTGCCCGCGGGAAGGGTCCACGACCCTCACCCCCCGGGACCGGAGGATCCCCACGTTCTCCCGCGTGGCCGGGTGGGCCCACATGGCGAAATTCATCGCGGGGGCCACCACCACCGGCTTGAGGGTGGCGAGGTAGAGGGTGGAGAGGAAGTCGTCGGCGATGCCCCGGGCGAACTTGGCCAGGATGTTGGCGGTCGCGGGGGCCACGCAGAGCACGTCGGCCTTCCGGGCCAGGGAGACGTGCTCCACCTCCCAGGACAGGTCGCGCTGGAAGGGGTCGGCCAGGAGCGGCTGCCCGGAGATCGTCTCGAAGGTGAGGCGGGTGACGAACTCCAGGGCGTGGGGCGTGGCGACGACCTGAACCTCGCACCCCCGCTTCCGCAGGGTGCGGATCAGCTCGACCGCCTTGTAGGCCGCGATGCAGCCCGTCACACCCAGACCGACGAACAAGGCGTCCCCCTACTCCTCGAGGTTCATGGCCTCGAGGGCCTGGGCGTCGATGGTCTTTTCCGTCAGCATGAATTCCACTTTCTGGTCCATGAGTTCGTCCACGGCCCGGTAGGTAGGCTTGACATGGCCCGTCTTCACCATGGGGACACAACCCCGCTGAAGCTGCTTGGCCCGCTCGGCGGCCAGCAGGACGAACAGGTACTTGCTGGGGACGTTTTCCGGAAGTTTAAACATGGATATCCTCTTCGAAAGTATTCAAAATCTCGCGAATCAGGGGCTCGTTCTCCGGGACGCGGCACCGGGCCGCCCCGATGACGGCTTTCGCGGCCTGGACGGAACTCTCGAGTTCCCCGTTGATGATCACGTGGTGGAACTCGTTGTAGAGCCGGATCTCCTTTCGCGCCGTCTCGAGCCGTTTGCGGATCTCGGCCGGCGCGTCCAGGTTCCGCCGGGCGATCCGGTCCTGGAGTTCGTCGAAGGAGGGCGGCAGGAGGAAGATCAGGACGGCCCGGGGCACCGACCGCTTGATCTGGAGTGCCCCCTGGACCTCGATGTCCAGAAGGACGTCAACCCCCTCGGCCAGGCGGCTGTCCACGAAGGCCCGGGAGGTACCGTACAGGTACTTCCCGAAGACCTCGGCCCACTCGTAGAACGCGTGGTCCTCCACCATCCGGGCAAACTCGTCCCGGTCGACGTAGAAGTAGTCCCTGCCGTGGGACTCGCCCGTGCGGGCCGGCCGGGTCGTGTGGGAGACGGAGAATTCGATCCCGTCCATCTCCGCGAGGATCCGCCGGATGATGGTGGTCTTGCCGGTGCCCGAGGGGGCCGTGACGACGATGAGGTTGCCGCTCCGCTTCATGAGGCGTCCGCTCCTCCGAATCGCTTAATATAACGCAACCGGGCGATGAAGTAAAGCCTCGAGGATTGACGAATCGCCGCGGATCGGTTATCCTTTTTCAACGGGCCGCATCCAAAGGAAAGGCGCGCGAGGAGGACCCGACGATGCTCATGACCATTCGAAAATACGGCGACCCCGTTCTCCGTCGGAAAGCGGAGGCGGTGACCGTTTTCGACGCGGGGCTGGCCAAACTGGCCGACGACATGGCCGAAACCATGTACGCCGCCCCCGGCATCGGGCTGGCGGCCCCCCAGGTGGGAGTCGGCAAGCGGCTCATCACCGTGGACGTCACCCACGACAACGCGCCCGACCACCTCCACACGCTGGTCAACCCCCACGTCCTGGAGGCGTCCCTCGAGACGGACCGCCAGGACGAGGGCTGCCTGAGCGTGCCCGACTTCTTCGAGCCGGTGGTGCGCCCCCTGAGGATCAGGGTGGCGTTTCACGACCTCCAGGGAAACGAGCGCGCGATGGACGCCGAGGGGTTGCTCGCCCGGTGCATCCTCCACGAGATCGACCACCTGGAGGGCGTCCTCTTCGTGGACCGCCTGGCGGGTTTCCGGCGGAAGCTCGTCCAGGGGCGGCTGAAACGTTCCTTCGGCGCCCTTTCCCCGCTCGAAGCGACCGTTTAGGCCCTTTTTTTCCAAAGCGCGAACTCATCGGGGTCGGTATCGGTATCGCAGTCGCAGTCGGAAGGTCGATAGGCTGAAGGCTGTCAGGCTGAAGACCGTAAGGTTTCCCCTGGGGGTCGGAATCGGCATCGGGGTTGCAATCGCATTCGAAAATACAAGAGGGGACCCTCGCCTTATTCGGCATCCCAAGGAAATGAGCAGTCGGTTCCGAGAGCGACAGCGACTCCGACTGCGATACCGATTCCGATACCGATACCGGTGAGGGGAAGCATACCCGTTCGCGTGGTTCGTGTGGTTCGTGGTTATCTTTCTGGAGGGGTCATGAAATCGTACCGGATCGTCTTCATGGGCACGCCCGAGTTCGCCGTGCCGGCCTTCGAGGCCCTGTGCGACGCCGGCCACGCGGTGGTCGCCGCCGTCACCCAGCCGGACCGGCCCGCCGGCCGGGGGCTCCAGCCGACGCCCCCCGCCGTCAAGACCGCCGCCCTCCGGCGCGGGGTCCCCGTGCAGCAGCCGGCGACGCTCCGGCACCCCGAAGCCGTGGAGGCGATCCGGGCCCTGGAACCCGACTTCCTGGTGGTGGCCGCCTACGGCGAGATCCTCTCCCGGGCGGTCCTCGCCATCCCCGCCGTCGCGCCGCTGAACGTGCACGCCTCGCTCCTGCCAAGACTCCGGGGCGCCTCGCCCATCCACCACGCCATCCTCGCCGGCGACCCCGAGACCGGCATCACCATCATGCGGATCGCCCGGAAGCTCGACGCCGGCGACATCCTCCTCCAGGCCCGGGAGCCCATTGGGCCCCGGGACACCGCCGGCACCCTCCACGACCGGCTCGCCCGGATCGGGGCGGCGTGCATCGTGCAAGCCCTGGAACGCTTCGAGCGCGGCGAGGCCGCCTTCACCCCCCAGGACGACGCGCTCTCCACTTACGCCCCCCAGCTCACCCGGGAGATGGGGCGACTCGACTGGTCCCGAACCGCCGATGAACTCGACCGGTTCGTCCGCGGGCTGAACCCCTGGCCGGCCGCCTTCACCCTGTTCCGGGGCGAAACGGTCAAGGTCTGGGAGGCCGCCCCCCTCGGCGGGCCCGGTGCAACCCCACCCCCCGGCCTCCCCGACGGCCCCGCCTCGCCCGGCGAACTCCTGCCCCGGGGGGACCACCTCCTGGTCGTCTGCGCCGAGGGGACCTGCCTGGAAATCCTCCGCCTCCAGCTGCCCGGACGCCGCGCCGTCACCGGCGCCGAGTTCGCCCGCGGCGCCCGGGTGGCCCCCGGCGAGCGCTTCGGGGGCTGACCCGGCCGCCAAGGACGTAAGGGTCAAAAAGACAAAAGGACCCAAAGGACTTAAAGGACCCAAAGGACTTAAAGAGCCCAAAGGACAGAGAAAGGCGGCGGCAAGGGGCTGGCCGTCCTTTGGGTCCCTTTGGGTCCCTTTGGTCGTTTTGGTCGTTTTGGTCCTTTCGTCCTTTGCCCGGTGGGGCTACCGCGCCCGGGCACACAACGCCGTGAAGCGGTGGTAGTTGTACTGGGCCTTCTCCGCGTTTTCCACGGCCCGGAGCACGCGGTCCCGCAGCCGGATGAGCGCCCGGGCGGTCCCCGTGCCTGCCGCAGCCGGCGTCTGCAGGATCTCCAGGGCGGCCACCACGAACACCCAGGACAGGAAAAGCAGGAACTTCTCCCGGCTGAACCAGTAGATGCCGTTGTACCAGTTGCACCCCAGGCAGGCCTGGACGTCCGCCCGGTTCAGGATCGCCCCCAGGGTCGCGTCGTCCAGCCCGTCGAGGTCGCCGGGCCGGTGGCTGGAGGTGAGAACGGACCAGAGGGTCACGTGCTCGTCGGCGAAGTGGGGGTCGAGCCCGCAGCGGGGCAGGACCTCCCGGGCGTGGCGGCGGAAGAGCCCACGCATGGTCTCGTCGGAGGCCAGGCCCAGCAGGGGCTCGGTCACCAGGAACGCGTAGAAGAGCTTCCGCTGGAGGTCGCCGTCCAGGGCGTCCCCGGCCGCGGTCTGCCGGAACGCGGCCGCGAGCCGGCGCCAGCCGGGCGCGCGCCGGCTCCCCATCCGCGCCTGCCCGGCGTCGAGGCGGGCGGCGCCCAGCACGCGGGCCGTGATCCCGGTTTGCAGGGCGTCCCAGTCGCGGTCCCCGGGGATGGATGCCCGGGCGGCCTCGAGGAGACGGCCGAAAACGGCGGTGAAACGATCGGAGAGGGCCGTCTCGTCGCGGGCGGCCCGGGAAGCCGCGGCGGCCCGGAACCGCTCGGGAAGGTCGGAGGCGACCAGGTCGCTGAAGCGGCGCAGCACGGGCCGCACGCGTTCCTCCACCAGGGCTTCCCGGAGACTCGGGACGCCCCGCCCGCCCAGCACCCGGTGCAGGTTGGCCCACTCGGCCTCGGACGCACCCTCGGCGGCCCGAAAATCCAGGAACACCTGGTATTTGAAGGCGTCCAGGGAGACGTGCAGCCCGTCCCGCCGGATTTCCCCGGTGGGCCGGAGGTACTCCAGGCCCGTCACCGCGTCCCGGTAGACGGTCCAGGGGTCCCCCGACAGCGCGAGGCCCTCTCCCAGCGTCCGCCGGACCAGGTCCTCGGCCCCCCGGTCGCGGAAGGAAACCGACAGCCGGACCCAGCCCGCGTTGTGGGCGAAGCGGTTGTTGTAGACCACCAGGGCGCGGGCGCTGCCCCGCCCGTTGGAGTAGGCGAACACATCCTCCCGGACGTTCCCCTGGTCGTCCACCACGTCGTAGAGCCGGAAGTTCTCGACGCCCGAGAAGAGCCAGCGCCGCCGCAGGAGGGGGAAGACCTCCCGGGCGTGGCGCTCCTCGAGCCAGTGGTCGGGGGTTTCGTCCCAGTACGGCCGGGCGTACTCCATGCCGTACTTCTCGCCGAAGCCCTCCACCTGGCCGTGGCCGTACATGGGCAGGCCCGGCAGGGTGGCCAGCATGACGCAGACGCCGAAGTACTTGTCGTCCTTGCCGAACTGGGCCACCGCCGGCTCCTCGTCGGGGTTGTTCATGAAGTTGACGAAGCGCTTGAGGATCTCGGGGTCGAACTCCAGGATGTTGCGGAGCACGGTGCGGTAGTTGGCGTTGTCCTCCCGCTTGAGCATGTTCATGAAGGCGCTGTTGTAGACCCGGTGCATCCCCAGGGTGCGGACGAAGTAACCCTCCATGAGCCAGAAGGCCTCGGCCAGCAGAAGCGTGTCGGGGGCCTCCGCGGCGCAGCGGTCCACCACCTCCCGCCAGAACTCCTGCGGGATGGCCTCGTTGAAGGCCTCCTTCGTGAGCCCCCGCTCGGCCCGCGACGGGATGTCGCCGCCGGCGCCCGGCTCGGGGAACCACAGTCGCTGGTAGTGCCGCTTGGCCAGGGTCATGGCGGCGTCAAAGCGGATGATGGAGGAGTAGCGGGCGACCCGGAGCACCTCCCCGATCACCGCCTCACGGACGTCCGCCCGAAGGTAGTTGAGCTGGGCGGTGTCGTTCCAAGGCATGTGGGTGCCGTCGTTCCCGTGGTAGATGTAGCGCGTGTCCCCCGTCCGGTGATCGACGCGCTTGAACACCACCGCGGCGTCGGACCGGTTCCAGTACCCGTCCTCGATGTACAGGCCGACGTTCGGGTCGCGGGAGAGGTCCGGGCCGTTGAAGGTGTAGCAGGGGTACGGGGGGTGATCCACCTGGATGAACCACTCCGGGTGTTCCAGGACCCAGCGGGAGAAGAGGCCCGTGTGGTTCGGGACCATGTCCACGGCCACGCGGACGCCCCGTTGCCAGGCTCGGTCTTTCAGCGCCCAGTAGGCGTCGTCGCCCCCGAGGTCGCCGGCGATGCGGTACTCGAAGAGCGAGTAGGCGGAGCAGAGGGCCTCGGGGTTGCCCATGCGCCGCTTGATGTCCCCCGACGCCACGCTCCGCTCCCAGACGCCGATCAGCCACAGGGCCGTGAAGCCGCGGCGGGCCAGGGCGTCCAGTTCCTCGTCGGGGACCTGGTCGAGCCGGGCGATCTCGCGGCCGTATTTCCGGGAGAGCTGCCAGAGCCAGACATGGGTGTTCTTGGCCATCATGACCACGTTGGGCATCCAGTCCAGGTCGGGGGAGTACTGCTCCGGTTCGGCGTCGGCCCCGAGCCCGCGGAGCCCGTCCAGGCCGAACTGGGTCCCCGGTTCGGGCTCGCCCCCCTTCCAGAAAGCGCGGTGCTTGTGCTCCTCCTCCAGGATGTCCAGGGCCCGCAGGAGGCGGAGGATGAGGCGGTCCAGGACGTCGCCCGGGATCCACGCCCGCCAGTGCTCCCGGATGTACCGGAGTTGGTCGCTCAGGGAGTTCGGGAAGGCGCGCAGGGGGGCCGTCAGGAAGTCGAGAAAGCTCAGCCCCGTTTCGCCGAAACCGGGGAGGCTGCGGAAGAAGGCGTCCAGGCCCTCCACCATGCCGGGGTAAGCGGTGTCCTTGCGCAGCGGGGCGTCGTCGAACAGCTCGACGTAGGGCGCGAAGGCCGGGTTGGCATTGGCCAGGGACAACAGGAGGAGCTCCTCGGTGGCCGCGGCGGCGTGAGCGTACCCCGCCGTCGCGCCCGCCAGATACGCCGCCGGGGTGGATTCCCCGCGGTGGACGGCCTGGGGAGGAAAGCGCCCCGTGAAGGCCTCCAGGCCCCCGTCCACCTCCGGTTCCCCCACGCGGCCCCGCAGGAAGGCGAGCGCCTCCCCGAACAACCCGTCCCCCACCTGCCGGCGGTAGGCGGCCGCCATAAGGTGCATCAGTTCGTCGATGAGGGCCATGGCGTTGAGGTCCGCGGCGTTGACCGCCAGGGCGGGGTTGCTCCGGGCGTCGCGGACGGCGTTCATCCGGGCGGCCATGTCCCGCGCGGCGGCCATGTCCGCCAGGAGAACGTTCCCGGTCAGCCCGTAGATGGCCGCGTCGAAGCGGTAGCGCTCCCGGCACTCCCGGGAGACGTGGAACTCGAAGAGAAGGCGTCCGCCCGGCATGTCGGAAAGGCTCGAGACCACCCGGATGTCCTGCGCGCGATAATCCCGCATCGTCACCACCCCTGAGAACGGAATGCGCCCGGGATCGGGCATGGAAGCCTCATGGTAAGGTTTCCTCGCCCCGTTTGCAAGCGCATTCTCGTTGTATCGCCGCGGAGAAGAAGGGAATTAAACCACTAATTCCACTAATGTTCACTAATTGACTGGAAAGAGCAGGGAGGCGGGAGAAAGCCTGGTGACGCTTTTCGGAGCTGTCTCGCGGGATTCGCGGTTTGTGTTCCTCGAACGGGTTTCCAGCGAAGGCGGCGGGAGGAACGTGTCACCCCCGAACCCTGCGCGTTTGAGCCATGATCGTGCCCGAAGGACCTCCCTCCCCGGGCCGCGGCATCTTCGGTCGCGACGGTGGCGGCGACCCCGACGGCAACCGCAGCCCCGCGTGCGACCGCGATTCCGATACCGACTGCGACCGCGATTCCGATACCGATACCGATACCGATGGAAATGCCTCCGGACCTACAGCCTACAGCCCAACCCGGATAAACCGGAGAGAAACCACTGATGAACACGGATGGACACGGATGGACACGGATCATCCGGACGCTCCAGAAAAATAACAGGCGGTCTTTACCTCTCGCAAAGGCGCAAAGACGCAAAGCCTCGCAAAACCGGAACCGGAAAAGGGGGATTCCTTTGCGAGGCTTTGCGTCCTGGCGTCTTTGCGAGAGACCTGATACGTCGATTCCGGAACCGGATCAGCACCAGTGGGGCATTTTAGCCCCGGGGCATGCCGGACAACGCTGCCGGGATTCCCTCCTCCGTCCCCGCATCGGGTTTCCCCGCTCTGAAAGCGGTGGGAGCCCACCGATGATCTCAAATCTTGCTCATTTTGCCAAAGATCTTACTTCGTAGGGACTACAGCGACTTCTTCGGGGCAAGGAGAATGTCGGCCACCAGAAGACCCGTGGCGAGGGTGACCGCCATCATGGCCACCTGGAAGGCACCGTCCAGGCCTGTCATGACGTTTTGGTCCATCATGAGGAGCATACTCCGCAGGCCCATGCTGCCGGGGACCAGGAGCATGAGCCCGGGGACCAGGGTGACGGTGGCGGGCCGCCGCTTCAGGCGGGAGTAGGCGCTGGACAGCAATCCCAGCACCAGGGCCGCCAGCCAGGTACTCACGTCCGCACCCAGCGGGTCCGCCCCGAAGCGGGTGGTGGCGTAGGCCACGGACCCGATTCCCAGGATCCAGTGGAGGTCGCGGGGAGGGGCCCGGAAAATGATCCCCAGGCACAGCAGCCCAGCTGCCATGGCCAGGGCCTCGGCCCACGGAAGAGGGATCGATTCTCCGGCCCCCCGGGAGACAAGGCTCAGCATCACCGCCACCTTCCCTCCCAGCAGGACCCCGAGACCGATGATCATGAACGTGGTGAACGCCCCCATCAGCCGGCCGGTCCCCGACATCAGGTGACGGCTGTTCAGTTCCGACATGGCGATGGTGAAGGAGAACCCGGGCACCAGGAAGATGAGCCCGCCCACGATGGTCACGGACGTGGAGAGGGAACCGATCCACCACGCGGCCGCCACGGC
The DNA here is from genome assembly GCA_018001935.1 of Acidobacteriota bacterium. Lineage (NCBI taxonomy): Bacteria > Pseudomonadati > Acidobacteriota > Acidobacteriota bacterium. Next base: position 14,963 of record JAGNHB010000041.1, on the reverse strand, counting down.
CAGGACCGACGCCAGGAAGGCTGCCGCCGGCTCGAAAACCCGGTAGATCGCCCGGCGGCGGGTGAAAAAGATCGACATCAGTCCCACCAGCAGTCCGATCACCCCCGAGACGGCGATCTCCCGCCAGCCACCGCCGAGGAACCGGGCGGTGGCCGCCGAGGTCACGCCGGTGCAGAAGGTCGTCAGGACGGGACCGTACGGGGGACGCGCGGTCTCCACCGCCTCGACGAGCCGCGCCCCCGTATCGAGATCGAGTTTCCCCGACGAGACCCGGTCGGCCACCTCGTCGAGCTGGACCAGCTTCTGGAGATTGATGTCCCCCGGCTCCACCCGCACCAGGACCACGTTCTGCCGCCCGAACGGCCCGAAGGACGCCATGAACGCCGTGGGCAGCGAGAGGTAGTTGCCCTCCTGCCCCAGGCGCGAGGCGATCCCTCCGATCACCTCCTCCAGACGGGTGGCAGGTGAGCCGGATCGGTGGAGGGCCCGTGCCAGGCGCGCGGCGAAGGCGACGACTTTCTCTTCCTCGGGACGCGACTCCGCGGGGACCGCCAAGGTCTGGATGGATTCCGTGTCGATGTCCAAGTCTCCCCCGGTTAAACGAAAACCCGGCAGGCGCCGGGTTTTCGCGGATTTCACGTTTTGGTGCGGATCACCCGTTCCGGCGGGCGAATTCCTTCATGAAGTCGGCCAGCACCTGGCAGGACGCTTCCGGCAGGGCGTTGTAGGTGGAGGCCCGGATGCCGCCGACGCTCCGGTGGCCCTTGAGCCCCTTGCAGTCGGCCGCGCCGGCTTCCTTGACGAACTTCTCCTCCAGTTCCTCGGAGGGGAGGCGGAAGGTGATGTTCATGAGGGAGCGGGCCTCGGGCGCCACCGTGCCCCGGTAGAAGCCGCCGGAGTTGTCGATGGCGTCGTAGATCAGCTTCGCCTTGCGGACGTTGACCTCTTCGACCGCCTTCAGACCGCCGTTCTTTTTCAGCCACTTCATGACGAGCCCCACCACGAAAACGTTGACGCAGGGCGGGGTGTTGAAGAGGGAGTCGTTCTTCCAGTGGGTCTGGTAGCTCAGCATGGTGGGCAGGCCCGGCTTGATCTTCTCCAGCATGTCCTCCCGGAGGATGACCACCGTCACGCCGGCGGGGCCCACGTTCTTCTGCGCCCCGGCGTAGATCAGGGCGAACTTCGTGATGTCGAAGGGGCGGGACATGAAGTCCGAGGACATGTCCGAGAAGAGGGGCACGTTCGCGGGCGGGGCGGGGTACTCGTGGAACTCGGTGCCGTAGATGGTGTTGTTGGTGGTGAAGTGGAGGTAGGCGGCGTCCGGGTTGAACGCGAGGTTCTTCACGTCGGGGATGTAGGAGAACTTCTTGTCCTCCGAGGAGGCCACCACGTTGACCTTCCCGAAGAGTTTGGCCTCCTTGATGGCTTTCGTGGCCCACTCGCCGGTGTTGATGTAGTCGGCGGCGCCGTCCGCGGGCAGGAAGTTCATGGCGGTCATGGAGAACTGCAGGCTGGCCCCGCCGCCGATGAACAGCGCCTTGTAGTTGGCGGGCGCGCCGAGCAGCTCCAGCATGTCGGCGGCGGCTTCCTTGATCACCTGGTCGTATTCCTTGGACCGGTGGGACATCTCCATGATGGACATCCCCGTGCCCTTGAATTCCAGCACGCCCTGGGAAGCTTCCTGGACCACCTCGAACGGGAGGGTCCCCGGACCGGCGTTGAAGTTGTGAACTCGTTTCGTCATGACGCGCTCTCCTTGCAGTTGATTTCAAAAACCGAGAAGAATTATACGACACTCCCCCGGGACTGTGCCAGAAAAAACAGGCGGTCTTTATCTCTCGCAAAGGCGCAAAGACGCCAAGCCTCGCAAAGCAGGAACCGGAAAAGTGGGATTCCTTTGCGAGGCTTTGCGTCCGGACGTCTTTGCGAGAGACCGGACACGTCGATTCCGGAACCGGATCGGCACAAAGGGGTCATTTTAGCCCCGGGGCATGCCGGACGACACTGCAGGGATTCCCTCCTTCGTCCCCGCACCGGGTTTCCCCGCTCTGAAAGCGGTGGGAGCCCACCGATGATCTCAAATCTTGCTCATTTTGCCTAAGATCTTACTTCGTAGGGACTACAGCCCAACCCGGATTAACCGGAAGCAAACCACGGAGAACACGGATGAACACGGATAGTCGGAAGACTGAACCACGAAATACACGGAAGACACGAACGGGGTCCCGGGGCGAAGGCATGGTGCTCCCGACGGCCCCGATTCCGGCCTGAACCCCTTCAGCCTAAACCGCTAACAGCCTTATTAAACCACGAACTCCACGTACAAGGACCGTTTCCGGGAGGGAAATCCGGGTCAGCGTGACAAGGGGTTGACTGAAAAGTGCCTGGACGTCCGAAGCGAAAACCGAGTGACCCCTGCCGGTTTGTGCAGCCGTTCATCCTGCGGGTCGTTTTGTCGTGAGCCCGGACGGCCTTTTCGGGTGCCGCTCTTCGTTCCGGGATGGTCAGCCCGGGACGGACCCGCCTTCCCCGCACCCTTTCAGGGTGCGTTTCCTTCCCCCCCGCCGCGTTCCGGGGGCGGCGACGCGGGCGACCGGAACGAGCGGCATGTTGCCCGTTCGCGGCCGGCGCCCGCGTCTGGCTCCCGGCCGACGTCTCGAGTGATCGATCCCATTATCTTGCGCGATTTGGCAACGAGTTTATTTTCAGGGTACTACAGCCTATAGCCTAATCCCACGCCCCCCCGGGCCCTCACGCCACGGGCTCGTCGGGCCCCTCCCCGGGCGCCGGGAGCGACAGCACCCGGGACGCCTCCGCGTCGGTCAGGGCCTCCACACCCCGAAGCTTGTCCCCCATGATCCGGGTGTCGCTCCGGGCCGCGTCCAGCGCGGTGTCGGCTTCCCGGATCTTCTTCTGCACCTTTTCGAAGGTCTCGCCGAAGGACTCGAACTTTTTCTTCACGGCGGCGAGGAGTTTCCACACCTCGCTGCTCCGCTTCTGGATGGCCAGCGTGCGGAAGCCCATCTGCAGGCTGTTCAGCAGCGCGGCCAGGGTCGTGGGCCCGGCCACCGACACGCGGAAGTCCCGCTGCAGGGTCTCGGCCAGCCCGGAGCGGCGCAGGACCTCGGCGTAGAGCCCCTCGATGGGCAGGTAGAGGATGGCAAAATCGGTGGTGTGAGGCGGCTCGACGTACTTGTCCCGGATCGCGCGCGCCTCCTGCCGGATGCGAAGCTCCAGCGCCTTGCCGGCCTCCTCCACCCCGCGGGCGTCCCCCTTCTCGGAGGCGTCCACCAGGCGCTCGTAGTCTTCCCGGGGGAACTTCGCGTCGATGGGGAGCAGGACCGGGGCATCCCCCTCTTCCTTCCCCGGCAGCCGGATGGCGAACTCGACCCGCTCCGCGGAGCGGGGTTTGGGCTGGGCCTGGGCCGTGTATTGCTCGGGGGCCAGGATCTGCTCCAGGAGGTTGCCGAGCTGGATCTCCCCCCAGGTGCCGCGGGTCTTGACGTTGGCCAGGACTTTCTTGAGGTCCCCCACGCCCGACGCCAGGCTCTGCATCTCCCCCAGACCCTTGTGGACCTGTTCCAGGCGCTCGCTGACCTGCCGGAACGACTCGCCCAGCCGCTTCTCCAGGGTCGCGTGCAGCTTTTCGTCCACGGTCTTCCGCATCTCCTCCAGCTTCGCGCCGCTCTCCTGGCGCACCCGGTCCAGTTGCTCCGCAACCGTCTGCCGGACCTTCTCCATCTGGTCCGACACGGCCTGCCGCACCGCCTCCAGTTTCGCGTCGAGGGCCGCACGGAGTTCCTCCATCTTCCGCTCGCTGACCTGGCTCAGTTCGCCCAGCCGTGCGGCGTTGGAGGCCGCCATCTCGCCCAGTTTCGTCTCGTTCGACCGGATCAGCTCGCCGACCTGGTTGCGGAGACCGGTCAGCTGTTCCCCCAGCTGGGTCCCCAGGGCCGTGAACTGGCCCTGCAGCGTCCGGCCCAGTTCCAGCACGGTGGTGGAGACCTCGTGGCGGAGGCCCTTGGCATCCTCCCCCGACTCCCGGCGGCTCGCGGCGAACTCGGACCGCACCTGGGCGAGGAGGCGGTCCGTCTCCTCCCGGAGGGCGGCGGGCGTGACCTCGCCGGCCGTCGGTTTCCGCCGCAGGGCGACGGCCGTCAAAGCGCACAGCACGATCAGCAGGATGAGGATCAGGAGGTCCTGGAACGGCATGGTATCCCCTTCTTCCTTGTCCCCCGCGGCGGGGTGTTGCCGCGGGCCGGCGCCCGCCCCCGGTCCCGGGCCCTCAGAAAAGCGTTTTCTGAAGCTTCATCCGGCAGCGCTGGGCGTTCTTCTCGCTCTTGAGCTCCCGCCAGATTTCCAGGGCGGCCGCATAGTCCCCCATGGCCTCGCAGGCCTTGGCCACCCGGGTTCGGCACGACTTCTTGGTTTCCCCCTCCAGCATTTCCCGGGCTTTGGCATACTCCCCGGCCTTGAAGTAGTTCTCCCCCGCCGTCTGGTTCATCTTCAACTGCTCCTGGATCCTCGCGGCGGCCCCGAAATCCCCGCCTTTCTCGAACCAGTCCATCGCTTTCATGGGGTTCCCCCGGGACTGTTCCAGCGCTCCGAGCCCCCGGAAGTCGGAACAGACGTAGAAAAAGTCCTCCATGGCCCAGTCCGCCCCCTGTTCCCGGCAGAACGCCAGGGCTTCGCCGTGCCGCTCGGACCCTCCGAACAAGGCAAAGGTCTCCCACTGCAGGGGGATTCTCCCCACGACGTCGTTGAGCCTCCTCCACTCCTTCAGGAACTGGAGGCGGAGCGCCAGGGGCTCGAGCTGCTGTTCCTTCACGAGCGAGGGGATCTCCTCCTGAAGTTTTTTCCGGGTTTCCCTCGAGCCGAGACCGTACCCCGTGATTCGTACCCGGTTCATGTAAGCGGCCGCGACGCCGTACTCCCCGACCCGCTCCAGGGCCGGCAGGATCTTCTGCCAGTGATAGCCGAAATCGTCGGACATCGAGAGTTCACGGTACCAGCGACGGCGTTGCACGGGGTCGGGGTGTTCGCCGAAGTACCGGTTCATCAGGACGATGGTTTCCTCGATGAACGCGTCGTTGAGGATCAGAGAGCGCCACGGGTCCGTCCCGTGGTCGAGGCCGAGGAAGAAGCGCCCACCCACCCGGATCCGGTTTTCCCTCTGGGCGAACTTGGCCACCTCGGCCATCGCGTGACTGCTCCGGAGACGGCCCCAGCAGTCCAAGGCCGCCGCGTCGTTCCCGTCCAGGGTCCGGCAGCAGCCCTCGTTGAGGGGATCGCCGCACGCCGCGAAAAAGCGGGCGGCCTTGCCGAACTCCCGCCGGGACAACAGCCCCCCCCCGATCGCGCGCAGCGGTTTGGCCTTGTCGGAGCTCAGGGCCTCGATGCTCTTCACGAGTTCCTTCGCGGCCTCGCTATCGGACTCCGGGCAGGCCAGGAACGCCTCCACGGCCATTGAGAAATCCCCCTTCCGGGCCCAGGCCTGTCCGGCGCTCCGAGGATCCCCGCCCCTCCCGAACAGGAGGGCGGCCTCCGCGTACTCCTTCATCGCCAGGCGGCAGCGGGCCTCCCCGAGGACGTCCTTCGCCGCCTGGAACCGGATGAGCGCCGGTCGGAATTTCCGTCTTCCCATGAGGGTCTCCGCCTCTTCCCGGAGGCGGGAGGGGTCGGAATCGGCCTGGAGGAGCTTGAGGGCCTGGTCGAGCATGCCCTCCCGCTCGTAAAGTTCCAGGAGTTTTTCCTTGCACTTCCGCTGCCGGTAGAACTTCAGGAGCCGGTCCGTGCAACGGCCCTTCTTCCAGCAACGCTCCGCCCGGGCAAAGTCCCCCAGCCTCTCGTAGAGTTCCCCCGCCCGATCCAGTTCCCCGCCGCGGGTCCAGGCCGCAGCGGCCTTCTTCGGCAACCCGGCGGCCTCGTAGCACGGCGCCGCCCGTCGGGGGTCCGCACACTGCTTCTCGTACAGCACCGCCGCCCGGGCGTGCTCCCGGGCCCGGAGGAAGCTGTCGGCCGCCTCCCGGTACTCCCGCCGGTCCAGGTGGATCCCCGCCAGCCCGAGGTGGTTGCCGTCCCGGCGGTAGACCTCCATCCGGCACGCCTGGATGTTCGACGAATCCCCGATGGCCTCCCACAGGGGCAGCGCCTTCGCGAACTCGCCGGCCCGCTGGTAAAGCGCCGCCGCCCGGGAGGTCTCGCCCACGGCCTCGAAGCAGCCCGCGGCCTCCGCCCAGCGGCCCTCCTTCTCGAAGCACAGGGCGGAGGCCCCGGCGAGGGCGCGCTCGTCGCCGCCGTTGCGGAAGCACTCCATGGCCGCCCGGTAGTGCTCCCGCTCGAGGAAGTACCGCCCCTGCGCCACCCACTCCTCCGGGCTCGACAGGGTGTTCCAGAGCTTCTCCACGTACACCGCGTCGCCCGTCTCGAAGACCCGCTCGGCGAGGTCGGGGTGGGCCCACACGGCGGAGGGCTCGGGGCCGTCGTAGACGATGAGGTCGGCCCGGGCCCGGGTGACGGCGACGTAGAGCAGGTTGATCTCGTGCCGGACCCAGGCGTCGTGGGCCGGGCGGTCCGCCAGGCCGAGGATGGTCGCCCAGACGTCCCGGGCGGCGGGGGCGGCGGCGAACTTCCACAGCACCACGGTGTCGAACTCGAGCCCCTTGGCCTCGGTGATGGTGAACACCAGCTCCGTCCCCAGTTCCCGGGACAGCCGCGTCCGCTCCTCTTCCGTGCGCACCAGGAGGGTCCGTTTCGCGCCGGCGGCCCGGACCAGCGGCAGGAAGTCGGCCTCGGGGAGCCCCCGGACCACCGCCGGGGGGCGGCCCTTGTACTTCCACGCCTCCCGCGTCAGCTCGGACGAGGTCCCCAGGAGACTCTCCTGGAGGGCCAGGAGGGCGTTGCCCAGCTCCACCACGCTCCCCGAGCTCCGGAAGTTGAGGCTGAGGGACCGGAGGGGGGGCACGGGGAGGTTGCGTTCGTGGAAGTGCCGCTTGAGATCCTCCCAGCGGAACCCGCTGGGGTTGACGATCTGGCGGGCGTCCCCCGCGAAGAGGAGCTTGAGCGGGTCCCGCACCAGGCCGAAGAGAAGCCCCTGCTGAACGTCCGTCAGGTCCTGGACCTCGTCGCAGACCACGGCGTCCCAGCGATGGCCGTCCATCGCCGTGGCGAAAATGCAGGCTTCTCGGGCCAGGTCGGCCTCGTCCCACCAGCCGTTCTCCGCCAGCTTCGCCTGGTACCACTCGAACACGGCGTAGACGCTCTTCCGGCTGGCGGGGAAGTTGGGGGCCTTCTTCCGGCCCAGCAGTTCGTACTCGACGAAGGAGAGATGCCGTTTCCGGGTGAGTTCCCGCTGGCGGTGGATCAGGTCCAGGGCCGCCTCCAGGACCGGGATCACCCGCTCGGGCCGCGCCGCCGCGTGCCGGGCCAGGTTTCGCGCGAAAGCTTCCAGGTCCGTGTCCAGGTGCTTCCGGACGGCTTTTTCCAGGGGGCGGCCCGACTCCATGCAGGCAAAGGCCAGGAACTGGTCCTGCAGCGATCGGAGCCCGGAAGCGTCCAGGCGCTTCTCCCGGAGGTCCCGCAGCCCCCGGGAGAGAGTCTCCGGGTTGACCGGCGGCAGCGCCCCCTTGAGGATGGACCGGATCTCCTCCCAGACGAGAACCACGTCCAGGCGGGGGGCGAGGGGGTGCGCCGCCGCCAGCTTCCCGAAGCGGTGAAGGTCCACCTCCGTTTGCGGGGCGAAGGTTTTCCCACGGGCGGCGGCGATCTCCAGGCACAGGTCCCGGAAGGTCCGGAAGTCCGGGCTCACGGGTGAAACCTCGTCGTCACGCCCGTTGAGCAGGGCGTAGTAAAGCTGCTCGGCGTAGTTCCGGAGGTGCCGGTTGTAGGTGACGAAAAGGCGCCTCGACGCCCGCAACCCGCTCCGCAGCAGGCCGTAGACGCAGAGGGTGGTCTTCCCGCTGCCCGCCGTCCCGGCGATGAGCAGGGGAAGGGGGCTCTCCAGGATCATTTCCTGCTCGGGCGTCAGGTGGAGGAACAGCTCGAACGCGTCGGCCGCGTAACGCCGGATCCGGTCCCACTCGGGCTCGGCCACGGGGTGCCACCGCTGGCTGGCCGCGTCGTCGTCCACGCGCTCGGCGATGGCTTCCTGGGTGAACACCGAGGCGTCCATCCGTTCCAGCTCGGGGCTGTCCACTTTCACTTCCGAGAGGGGGCGGAAGCCAAGGAAGGGGACGTCGCCGGGGAGGGCGGAGCGGCTCTTCCGGTCGACCTTGTCGTGGCTGGCGACGCCCCAGACGTAGGCCACCGCGTGGACGGCGCCGTCCCGGCCGGTTTCGCGCCCGAGGGAGAAGAGGATGCGGTTCCCGGCGTCCAGGCGGCCCTCGAAGACGCAGCGGGGGGAGGCGCCCTTGAGCTTCTTCACCCGGAGCCCGCCGTCCCAGATGCCGTTCTCCAGGAACTCCAGCTTCTCCCGGACCCGCTGGCGGTAGTCCCGGGGCTGGCGAAGGAGGTGCTTCTTGAAAACGTCGTTGATGAGGACCTTGAACACCGTGTCACCGTGGTCGTCGTGAAGTCTGCCGTCCCCGCCCGAAGGCCGCCGGCCCCCCGGGCCATGGATCAAACAAAGGCCTTGCAGGCCCTTTCCCGCTCGATCTTCGGGGTTTTTCGCGTCCGTCCCGCCGGCCTGGCCGCCGCGCACCGGGTTTTCTCATGATAACCGTTTCCCCGCCGTCCTGCAACCGTTTGACGCTCCCCGGGGGGCGCGACGGCGCCCCGGGCGAACCGGGGCCCGGGCTTACCGGCCCCGGCCGCAGTCCCCCCCGGCCGGACCGGTGAAAACCCGCAGTCGATCGGTGAATCATGGTACTTTCCGGCAACGGCCGCCCGCGGTACAATGACCAAAGAGAGACAGGACCGGGCTGCATTGCACGCCGGGCTCGTGGCGCGCCCCCCGGCCCCCTGACGGCCATGCTGAAGGAGGAGGAGATGATGCGAATCACGGCGATCGGCTTGGGAATTCTGCTGCTGGCCGGGCTCCCGGCGATGGCGGGCGACGGGCCGGCATCGGACGGGTCGGCCCCCGCCGCCACGCCCTGGCTGCACACCTCGGGCAACCGCATCCTGAAGTCCGACGGTTCCCTGTTCCGCGGACGGGGGGCCAATCTGAACGACACCCGCGGTTGCAATGCCTGCACCTGGTTCGCCCCGAACGTCGACGAGGTCAAGCGACGCATCGACCTGCTGGTGGACGTCTGGAAGGCCGACTTCATCCGCCTCGACCTGGAGAGCTACGCCACCGCCGACGGACGGGTGCACTGGCAGTCCCCCCTCTACGACGACGACTACGTGGCCGACATCCGCCAGATCACGGACTACATCGGGACGAAGCCGGGCGTCTACGTCATGGTGGCCCTGTGGATCGACCCGTCCATCGATGACAACGGCTGGCCCACCGCCACCACGAACCAGGTGTGGGCCAAGCTGGCGGACCAGTTCCTGAACCAGCCCCACGTGATGTTCGGGATCGTCAACGAGCCCGAGATGAACTACGACGGCGCCTGGGACGCCCAGGTCTGGCAGGCCATGAACAGCGCCGTGCAGGCCATCCGTGACCGCCAGGACCTCGCCGGGGCGCCCTACAACCTCATCACGGTCCAGGGCACCGGCGGGTGGGCGCGTTTCCTGAACTACTACACCACCCACCCCATCACCGCCGGCGGCGGGGTCAACGTGGCGTACGAAGTGCACGTGTACGACCCCGCGTCGGAATTCGCCGCCCGTTTCGAGAACCCGAGCCGCACCATCCCCGTGATCGTGGGCGAATTCGGGCCCTCCAACATGACCGAGGCCGAATGCGAGGAACTCATGCGGCGCGCCGAGGTGGCGGAGGTACCCTACCTGGCGTGGGTCTTCCACATGCGTTGCCCCCCCAACCTGCTGGTGGACAATTCGGGCGGCGGCTGCGGGGTCGGCATGACCCTGACGCCCACCTCCTGGGGGACCCTGCTGAAAAACCGCCTGGCCGTCGCCTGGAAGTCGGCCCCCACCGACTTCAACGATGACGGGAAAACCGACGTCCTCTGGCGCAACCTCTCGACCGGGGACACGGCCATCTGGTACCTCAACGGCGTGACGATGAGCAGTTCCGCCTTCGTGGCGAACGTGGCCACGGGCTGGACGATCGCCGGGACGGCGGACTTCAACGGCGACGGGAAGGCGGACATCTTCTGGCGCAACGCCGCCACCGGCGACAACGCCATCTGGTACCTGAGCGGCGCCTCCGTGACCGGCTCGGCGCCCTTCCCGTACGTCGCCGCCGGCTGGACGGTGGCGGGTTTCGCGGATTTCAACAACGACGGGAAACCCGATCTCCTCTGGCGCAACCCGACGTCCGGGGTCAACACCGTCTGGTACCTCGACGGCGCGTCGGTGACCGGGGACGCCGCTTTCCCGGCGGTCGCCGCCGGGTGGACCGTGGCCGGCCTCGCCGACCTCAACGGCGACCGGAAAACGGACGTTCTCTGGCGCAACGGCTCCAGCGGCGTGAATTCCGTCTGGTACCTGGACGGCGTGGGTTACACCGGCGCCGCCGCGTTCCCCACGGTCAGCACCGACTGGGACGTCGCGGCCCTCGCCGACTTCAACGCCGACGGGAAGACGGACGTCCTCTGGCGCAACCTCGTGAGCGGGAACGGCGCCCTGTCGGTCTGGTACCTGAGCGGCATCGCCGTCTCGGGCTCCGCCCGGCTCACGCCGAACGCCGTCCCCGACCCGAACTGGACCGTTGCCAACTGAGCCCATGTCACAAGTCAGAGCCGCGCGCGTCAGCAAGCGGTCAATCACCCTCAGTCAGAACCGCGCGCGTCAGCAAGCGGTCAATCACCTCCAGTCAGAACCGCGCGCGTCAGCAAGCGGTCAATCACCCTCAGTCAGAACCGCGCGCGTCAGCAAGCGGTCAAACTTGATGCGTTCGCAAAAAGTCCTTTTCTCTCACAGAGGCACGGAGGCACAGAGAAATACAAATCGTATTTAATAGAATCAACAATCCTTACGATTCTTCTCCGTGCCTCCGTGCCTCTGTGAGATCAAAATCCGGACTTTTCACAAGGTCGTCAAGCTCCCTCCCACCGCGCCCTCACGGTCCAGGCAAGGCGTCTTCCTTACCGTCCTTAATGTCCCTTTGGTCCTTCTGCTCCCGGGGTCCCTGCCGGCGGAAAGCCGACACCCCGGGGAGGGAGGCTCGACGAAGTGCCCCGGGAGAAGGCCCCTACACCGGAGCCTGCTCCGCCTCCATCTCCTCCCAGGCGCGGAAGGCGCGGCGGAGGTGGGGGATCACGATGGAGCCGCCCACCACGAGGCCGACGTTCATGACCTCCTCCATCTCGGCGGCGGTTACCCCTTCCTCCCGGCACCGGATCAGGTGGTAGAGGATGCAGTCGTCGCACCGGAGCACCAGGGAGGCGGCGAGCCCCAGCATCTCCTTGGTCTTGCGGTCCAGCGCGCCCGCCTCGTAAGTCTGGGTGTCGATGGCGAAGAAGCGCTTGATGTTCTTGCCGCCCTTCCGCAGGACGATCTCGTTGAGGGCTTCCCGCTCTTTCCGGAATTCGTCGATGCTTTTGGCTGCCATGGTTGGTCCTCCTTGCAGGCACGAGGGCAATGGGGTACTGAAAGCGTTCCGGGGGCGTAACCGGAGCATACCCGGAAAAAACACCCCGCGGGCCGCCGGGCGAACGGCCCGGTTGAAACCCGGGCCATCTGGCCGGCAACACGCGGGGACCTGATCAGCTTTTACGAACAGACGACGTTGCGCTTCCCAGCGTCCTCCGCGGCTTGGTGGATTCGGCCTTCCGGCGAACTCCCCGCCGCCGCCGCGGCGCCCGGAAACGCCGGGCTCAGACGCCCGCGCCGCCGCCGTCGAGGGTGGTCTTCTCGTTCTCGCGGAACCAGGCCGCCGGATCGGTGAGGAAGTACTTCATCTCGGAGAGCGCCTTCCAGTGGGCTTCCTCCTCCTCCACCATCCGCTTGACGAAGGCCCGTTCCACGGGGTCCGTAGCCCGGTTGAGGTTCTCCATGTAGAAGACCACGGCCCGGTGCTCGAAGTCGATGCCGACGTCCAGGGCCTCCAGGTCGCTCGCCTCGGCCTTGATGTTGGTCCCCTGGCTGACGGCCAGGCCCTTCATCATCTCCAGGAGGTCCGGGTGGTCCACGGCGTGGGTCTTCCAGTCCGCCGCCCACTGGTGGGTGCCGCGAAGGGCGTCGTAGTGCATCTGGATCCGTTTGGCGTGGACCTCCTCGTCCTTCTTCAGCATGGTGAAGATCCGCCGGCCCACCTCGTTGTGGCAGGTCTGCAGGGTCTTCTCGTAGAACTCGAGCCCTTTCCGCTCCATGTCCAGGGCCGTCGCCAGCATTTTTTCGGCGCGGTCGCAGCCGCAGCAATGACTCATGATAGCCTCCTCATTGATGATTGCCAGCCGGTTTCTTGTTCAGGCTGGTAAGGTTGAATTGAATACCCATCGCTCCTCCTTCCACCGACCGGCCGGCTCACCCCAATCGGCGGACGGCGTCCAGCGCCGCCTCGTAGTCGGGCTCGTGGGTGATCTCGTCGAGGACCTGGACGTACCGGACGACCCCCTCCCGGTCCAGGACCAGGACGGCCCGGGACAGCAGGCGAAGCTCCCGGATCAACAGCCCGCATGCCCGGCCGAAGGCGGCGTCCCGGTGGTCGGAGAGGGTGACCACCCGATCCACGCCCGCGGCGCCGCACCAGCGCTTCTGGGCGAAGGGCAGGTCCATGCTGAGGGTGACGACCACCACGTCCGGGGAGAAGCCGGTGGCCGCCTGGTTGAACTTGCGGGTCTGGGCGTCGCAGACCGGCGTGTCCAGCGAGGGCACCACGGAGATCACCACCACCTTCCCGCGGAAGGACGCGATGTCGACGGGCGCCAGGCCGTTGTCCAGGGCCGTGAAGCCCGGGAGCGGCGCCCCCACCGAAGGCGGAGTGCCCTCGAGGGTCAGTGGGTTTCCGAGAAAGGTCACTTTTCGCTCTTCCATTGTCCGTCGTCTCCTTGAGGGGGGGTACCGGCCCTGGCCCGCGCCGGGAAGGCGGGGCCGGAGCCGGTTCAGTTTTCCTTGTTCACGTACTGGTCGTACTCCAGCTCGAAGCGCAGCTTGTGCTTCGCCTCCTCCTGGGCCAGGGAGCCCAGGAGAGCCTTCATGGCCGGGTCCGGCGTGAGGGCGGCCACGTCGGTGTAGAGCTTGAAGGCCAGCTTCTCCATCTTCATGGCCAGGATCAGCGCCTCCTGGTACTCCATGTCGGGCGTGGGCTCCACGTCGGCCAGGTAGTCGCCGATCCGGAGGTCGGTAACCTTCCCCGCAGCCCCGTCCGGGAAAGCGGGCCGCGCACCGGACAGGACCGTCTCCAGCCGGGCCTTGTGGCCGAGTTCCTCCCGGGCGAACTCCTCGAAGGCGTCCCGCATCCACGGCCGGGAGACCTTCGCGGCCAGCGATTGGTAGAAGGCCGCCGAGGACTCTTCCTTGCTGATGGCGAACCGCAGGATCTCGTCGATGTTCTGAAAAAACATGGGGCGTGTCCTCCTGGTAAGGTGTCGCGGCCGCGGGCCGGCCGTCAGTCCATGGGCCAGAACCGGTTGTCGTTCCAGACGCTCTCCGTCAGCTCGCGGTCGAGCCGCGACAGGAGGTTCAGGTGCGTCTTCTCCCAATCGGAGAGCCACTGGTACATCCGGCGCTCGGCCGCGTCGTCGGAAGCCGCGGCGCGGTCCCCGTAGAACTTCACCGCCCGGTCCTCCATGGCCAGGGCGGCCGAGATGGCAGCCGCCTCGTACCCGGCGGCGGCGACCTCCTTCCGGACGGCCTCCGTCAGGATCTCCACGGCGAAGTCCCCCGCCGCCCCCGGCGTCGCGTCGGCGTCGAAACTGCCCGTGTTTTCGAGCTTGCGGTACTGGGCGGAGAGGAAGTCCACGTGACCGTCCTCCTCCGCCCCCATCATCTCGAACACCTTCCGGAGGGAGTCGGACCGAGTGGTCTTCGCCGCGTGCTCGTAAAAGGCTTTTCCCTTCCTTTCAAAGAGGATGGCGCTCTTCAGAATGTTCAAGGCTTCCGTCTTGTCCATGAGGACCTCCTGGATGGATTTGACCAACTATAGCACAGCCTTCCGCCACCGGGGAACAATTATCCGGGGGGGGAAGCTCCGAGCGGCCCGCAGGACTCTTGGATGCACGTCCCGCCATCCGGGATCGGACTTTCCGCTCGTCCGGGGGCCCGATCCCCCCCAGGTCCCTCCCCCCGGCGCCCGCACAACGGAAACACGCCAAACCCGTGGAAAAAACCTTGAATTCCGAGGCGCCATGCTGGTAGCATTACAGTGTCGGATGATACGGCCGGAGTGGTAAATGGCGACGGACAACAGTCTGATTCGGATGCGATTCAACGACTACATGGCCTTCATCGACATCACCCAGGATGTCACCCAGAAACTCCTGCAAAGCTACCTGGTCGTCGAAGACGAGATCTTCTGGATCTCCCTGGCCGTCCGGGAAGGCGTGATCAACGCCATCAAGCACGGCAACGGCTTCGCCCCGGACAAGCACGTGGAGATGGAAATCGAGATCCGGGACCACCACCTGAGAATCGCCATCACCGACGAGGGCGAGGGCTTCGACCCGGCCAGCGTCCCCAACCCGCTGGAGGAGCAGAACCTTCTCAAGCCCTCCGGACGGGGCATCTTCTACATGAAGTCCTTCATGAGCCACGTGAACTTCCGGAAAGCACCCGGTGGCGGGACGACGGTGGTTCTCGAGAAGGACCTCTGCATCCAGCCCGCCCCCGCCGACGCGGGGCAACCCGCCCCCACCCCCCCCCCGGAAGCCTCCGCCGGCTGAGCCGCGACGTCCGTCACCGTCCGCCGGATCAACCCCGCCGCCGTCGTGGAAATCGGCGGGCGCTTC